>CADEHD010000209.1 GCA_902827055.1 uncultured Chloroflexota bacterium
CTGCCGTTCTCACCCGCTCGAGCCTACGCGCATCTTCGGACCGCCGACCCCGTGGTCGGCGCTCTGATCGAGGAGTGGGGCCCGTATCGACCTCGGCCCGGCACCGACCCGTGGTCCAACCTCGTCCGGACGATCCTCTTCCAGCAGCTCGCGGGCAGCGCCGCCCGCGCCATCCAGCGCCGCTTCTACGCCCTCCACGGACCCGAGGACCGGGTGCCCACGCCAGCCGAGGTACTCGCGACGTCCGACGAGGCGTTCCGTAGCACCGGCGTCTCGAGGCAGAAGGCCGCGTATCTGCGCGACCTCGCCGCGCACGTCGTCGACGACCGACTCGACTTCGAGGCCCTGCGCCGCGCCCCGGACGCTGAGGTCATCGCCGCCGTCACCGCCGTGCACGGCCTCGGCGAGTGGAGCGCGCACATGTTCCTCATGTTCGAACTCGGCCGCCCCGACGTGCTCCCCGTGGGAGACCTCGGCGTGCGCGCGGGGATGAAGGCCGCGTATGGCCTCGAGACCGTGCCCACCCCGAAGGAAGCGCGTGTCATCGGCGAGCCGTGGGCGCCGTACCGCTCAGTGGGCAGCTGGTACATGTGGCGGGCCATCGAGGGCCTGGTGCCCGAGCTCTAGCCACGCGAGCGCCGAAGCCCTCCGCGGAGGACGGCACGGCATCACGGTCGATTGCGGGCCCCGCCCGGGGCCATCCGTATACTGGCCCCGACGCCACACACACCAGCCACCCTCGGAGGTCACCGTGATCGTCGGTACCGTGCGCGAAACGAAGACCGAGGAGTATCGCGTCGCCCTCACCCCTGATGGCGTTGCGGACATCGTCGGCGCCGGGCACGAGGTGCTCGTCGAGGCTGGAGCGGGCGTCGGCTCGAACTACGTCGACGCCGAGTACCGCGCCGCAGGCGCCGAGCTGGTGGCCACGCCGCAGGAGGTGTACGCACGCGCGGAGCTGATGTGCGAGGTCAAGGAGCCACAGCCGCAGGAGTACGACCTGCTGCGCGAGGGTCAGATCCTCTTCACGTACCTCCACCTTGCGGCCGAGCCACACGTCACGGACGCCCTCCTCCGCTCGAGGTGCATCGCGATCGGCTACGAGACCGTGCGCCGCGACGACGGCTTCCTGCCGCTGCTCGCACCGATGTCGGAGGTCGCGGGACGCATGGCCGTCGAGCTGGGCGCGCACTACCTCAAGCGGCCCGGTCCCGGCCGTGGCATGCTCCTGGGCGGGCTGCCGGGCGTGCCGCCCGCGCACGTCGTGATCATGGGCTCCGGCAACGTGGGCAAGAACTCCGTCCGCGCCGCCGTCGGCTTCGGGGCGCGCGTCTCTGTCGTGTCGATCAACGAGGACCAGCTCCGGCACCTCGAGGACGAGTACCAGGGCCGCATCGAAACGGTGCTTTCGAGCCACCACGCCATCGCTTCCGTCGTAGCAGGCGCCGACCTGCTCGTGGGTGCGGTGCTGGTCGAGGGGAGGCGTGCGCCGGTCGTCGTCACGCGTGAGATGGTCCGCTCGATGGGCCCCGGCGCCGTCATCGTCGACGTTGCCGTCGACCAGGGCGGATGCGTCGAGACCACGCGCCCGACCTCCCACGTCGAGCCGATCTACGTCGAGGAGGGCGTCGTCCACTACGCCGTCCCGAACATGCCAGGCGCCGTCCCGCGCACCTCGTCGCGCGCGTTGACCGGCCTGACCCTGCCGTACATCCTGCGCGTCGCGAACCAGGGCCTGGCCGCCGCCCTGGAGGACCCGGCGCTCCGCAGGGGCGTGAACACCTACCGCGGCCAGATCACGCATCGAGGCGTCGCCGAGTCGCTGGGGCGCCCCTGGACACCCCTCGACGAGTTGCTCCCCCGCGCATGAGCGGCGGCAGCGGGGACCACGAGAAGGGCAGCGAGGGCGCGTCGGACGCGCGAGGCGCGCGGGGCAACGCGCTCACGCGCCGCGTCGCGTTCCTCCGCGAGAACGAGCACCTCGTCGCCATCTCGCTGTCGACGGTGCTGGTGATGGCCGGACAGGGCGTGATCGCGCCTGTGCTGCCGCTGTTCGCGCGCGAGTTCGGGGTCGGCACCGCGGTCATCGGCCTGACGCTCGCCGTGTTCGGCCTCGCGAGGTTGATCCTCAACGTGCCCCTGGGCGTGCTCTCCGATCGCTACGGTCGCCGCCTGCTGCTGGTCGGTGGCCCGATCGTGACGGCAATCGGGATGGTGGGCTCGGGCTTCGCCCCGACCATCGAGACGTTGCTCGCCTGGCGGTTCGTCGCTGGAGCCGGTTCGTCGATGTACATGACCGGCGCGATGGTCTATCTCACCGACATCTCCACCCCGGAGACGCGGGCGCGCTTCATCGGCACCAACCAGGGGGCGCTTCTCATCGGCACGGCCATCGGGCCCGCGGTCGGCGGCATCGTCGCCGAGTTCTGGGGCCTGCGCGCTCCGTTCCACGTCGTTGGCGCCGCGGCACTCGTCGCCGCTGTGTACTCGTGGGCCCGCCTCCCAGAGACCCGAGGCCTCGGCCTCGCCCCGCCTCGCGAGGCGGCTCCGCCCGGCACCAAAGAGCGCAGCGAGTGGCGCGCGATGGTGATGTCGCGGGACTTCCTCGCCGTCGGGTTCGTGACCCTCGTGATCTTCCTCACGCGGACGGGGTCGCGGCAGACCCTCGTGCCGCTGCTCGGGGAAGACGAGCTCGGACTGAGCCCGGGAGACCTCGGCGCGATCTTCACGGGTATGTCGATCATCAACGTCGTGCTGCTCACGCCGGCCGCGCTCGCCGCGGACCGCTTCGGGCGCAAGCGAGTGATCGTCCCCAGCATGCTCGCGCACGCCGTGGGGTTGCTGATGTACGCCTCTGCGGGCGACCTCACGATGTTCCTGCTGGCGTCGCTGGCGCTGAGCGTCGCCGCCTCGATGGCCGGTCCGGCGCCCGCAGCGTACGCCGCCGACCTGGCGCCGCCCGGCGTGCGAGGGCTCGCCATGGGCCTCTACCGGACGACGGGCGACATCGGGTTCCTGGTGGGGCCGCCGCTGCTCGGCGCACTCGCCGACGCGACGTCGTTCGGCTGGGGCCTCACGGCGAACGCGGTGCTCGCCGCGGCGTCTGCCGTCGCCTTCCTCGTGCTGGCCCGCGAACGCGGCGAGGCACGCACCAGCTCCCCTGCAGGCACGGCGGCCAAGGCCGCCACTCGCTGACTCGGCGAGCGAGCGTGACCTAAAGGAAACGCGCGGAGGCGGTGCCGTCGAGGAGCACGTTGCCGGTCGGGTCCTCACACACCACGTCGTACACCGCGAGGCCCTCGTGAGCGGACTTGAGCGTCGCGCGACACGTCACGGTGATCGGCGGCACGGCCGGCGAACGCCAGCGCACCTTCAGGGACCCCGAGTTCGCCCACCGCAGTCCAAAGGCGAGCGTCATCGCCTCAGACACCAGCGCGAGCACGAGCATCCCATGGGCCACAGGGCGACCGAACGGCCCCGCGTACGCCTCGGGGCTGGGGCGGTGAATCGGATTGGGATCGTGGGCGGCGATGGCGTAGCGATCGACCATCGCCTGGTCGATGAGCCGCGTCAGTGGGGGAATGCCGGGAGGCTCGCCAAGGACGAGGTTCACGAGGCCCCCGCCAGCACCCGAGCAGGCGGCAGGACCACCGTCGCGTGCCCGGTGCACACCGTGCGGTCCTCGTATCGGAGATCGAGGCCCACCGTCGTGTACACGGTGCCAGCGCGCTCCGCGCGCCGTTCCACCGCGATCGACAGGTCCATCGTCGAGTTGAATGGCACCGCCTCGAGGAAGTCGAACTCCTGCGAAGAGTGGAAGACGCCCTCGGGGAGCGGCATCTCCTCCTGCAGCGCGGCCAGCACGAGCGAGCCCAGCGCAAGCGGCGGGATGAGGCCAGGCCAGTGGGCGTCGTCCTCGCCGGTCGCCGCGAGGTACCGCAGCGAATCCTCGCGGGTTACGGAGAACGACACCACAGGCAGCATGTCGCCCGTGCGTACGGCGTGGAAATCAGTGGTCAGCGGAGTCCTCCGCGTTCACAACCTCGCGGCGCATGTGACGCTCGCCCCAGAGCTCGAGGGCGCCCAGTGCGGTCCCCAGCTCGCGGCCACGCTCGGTGAGCTCATACTCCACCCACGGCGGCATCGTCGCGATGAGATGGCGGGTCACGATGCCCTCCTCCTCGAGAAGGGTGAGCCGGTCGCGGAGC
>CADEHD010000210.1 GCA_902827055.1 uncultured Chloroflexota bacterium
GCCCAACCACCAGCAGGAGCCGGGTCGTGAGGTCCATGTAGCTGCTGATCGTCGGCGTCGGGTCGGCGAACGACGTCCCGAACGAGAACAGAAAGCCGTACGCCGCCGGCAGAACGACCTCGTAGGCAAACGCCACCCCGATGACGAAGGAGAGCGTCACCCCCGCCACGATCGGGATCAGCCAGCGCCGTTCCGCGTTCGTAAGGGCCGGCGTGACGAACGCCAGCACCTGGTAGACGAGCATCGGCATGCCCAGCGTCAACCCTCCGAGGAGCGCCACGCGGAAGTACACGACGATGTTCTCCATCGGCGAGATGGCCTGGGCGCGGAACGCCGGGTTCTGCGCGAGGGCAGGCGCGATCAGCGCCTCGATCACCCGTAACCCGATCGTCGGCGCGAAGAAGGGGAGCATCCCGAGGAATACCGCGATCGCGGCCCACATCACGCGCGATCGCAGCTCGAGCAGGTGCTCGAGGAGTGTCATGGTCGCGCCGGTGCGGTCGTCCACGAGATCGCCCGGCCGTTCGAGGGGCTCCGCTGCAGCCATGAGCGGCTACGCGTCCACTCGGGGAGTGGGGGCCGGAGTGCCGGACGCTGCCTTGCCGCCCGCGGGTGCCGACGTGGTCGCGGCGGCTGTCGATGCCGCGGGCGCACCTGGGGCAGTCGCCGCCGCGGCGTCGCCCGCCGGACGGGCGGACGGAATCGTGGCGGGCGCCGGTGAGGCTGCGCCGTTCTCGGGAGGAGGCGACGCGGCCCCACCGCCGAACGGGTTCCCACCGGAGACGATCGCTGGCGGGGCTGCCTTGTGGAACTCCTCGAACGCCTCGGCGGCATGTCGCGACATCTCGTCCGGGTCCACGTTCGGGGCGGCCACCTCGGATGACGCGGGCGCGGCGGCCGAACTCACGGATGTGCCATCGGCAGGAGGCGTGTGCACGTCGGTGTAGGAGGCGCGGATCCGCGCGAACACATCGGGGTTGGCCTGCACCACGCCCAGCGGCGCGTCGCCGAGGTTGGCGTCGGGAGATCCGCCGGAGGGCTCGGAGGCGGCCATCGCAGACGCACCGGGCTTCTGCGCGTCGGCCTCGGAGGCGGCGGCGCCCACGCCGCGCCCGATCGCGTTCAGGTCGTCCGACGTCTCACGGACGCCGGCGCGCAGCTCGGCACCGATCTCGCGGACTGACTTGAGTTCGCCACCCTGCTGGTTGACCTCGTCCTCGAGCTCCTTGAGGGCGCCCTGGAGGTCCGAGGTGACCTCAGCGGTGAAGCGCCGAGCCATGCGGTACCACTTGCCACCCTCGCGGGCGATCTGCGGGAACCGCTCAGGACCCACCACCAGGAGGGCAATGAGCAGGACGAGCCCGGCCTCGCCGATGCCGACGCCGAATAGTTCCATCGCCGTCGATCATACGCCGCTGCCGGGCCAAGCGCCGAAGCTGCAGGAATGGTGTCGCGGGGACCCGAGGGGCTCCCCGCGGGAGCTAGTCCTCGATACCCGCGTCGTGGATGAAGTCGATGGCGTCCTGGACGGTCTGGATCTTCTCGGCGTCCTCGTCGGAGATCTCGACCTGGGCGCCGTCCTTCGAGAACTCCTCCTCGATGGACATGATCAGCTCCACGAGGTCGAGGGAGTCAGCGTTGAGGTCGTCCACGAACGAGGCGTTCGGGGTGACCTGTTCCTCCTCCACACCAAGCTGGTCGACGATCAGTGAGCGCACGCGCTCGTATACGGTTGCCACTTCCTGCGGCTCCTCTCAGGGCTCCTGGCGGCCGGAAGCGGCCAGTGCGACCGCCCCGAGCACTCCGTTCACGAATCGACCTGACGACTCTGACCCATACCCCTTGGCCAGGTCGACCGCTTCGTTGATAGCAGCCCGAAGCGGGGCGCGGCGATTATCAAATAGCACCTCGAAGACCGCAAGGCGAAGGACATTACGGTCGACGGGTGCCATGTCCCCCAGGGGGAAGGCGCCCGCGTGGCGCGCGATGGTCGCATCGATGTCCGCCAGGTGCTGCTGCACGCCGTTGACGAGGTGGCGCACGAACTCGTCGGCGTCCTCGTCGAGGTCGGCGTCACGGAGGTGGCGCTCGAGAATCGGGTCGACTGGCCTCGATGAGGCATCCGCCTCGAAGAGGACCTGGAACGCCACGATCCGGCTGCGGCGGCGGCCACTACGCGGCACGCGGCACCTCGCGGACTCGCCTGAGCACGGGGCGCGGGATCACTGCATCACCATGCCGCCATCGATGTTGAACGTCTGCCCGGTGATGTACGACCCGCCGTCCGAGGCGAGAAAGCCGACCAGCGGCGCGATCTCCGCAGCGCTCGCGAAGCGGCCCATGGGGATCTGGCGAAGCACCAGTTCCTGCTGCGCCTCCGTCAAGCCCGAGGTGAGCTCGGTCTCCACGAAGCCCGGAGTGATCGCGTTGACGGTGACACCGCGGGAGGCCACCTCGCGCGCGACCGAGCGCGTGAGGCCGAGCATGCCCGCCTTCGAGGCCGCGTAGTTCGCCTGGCCTGCGTTCCCCATTACGCCGACGACCGACGAGACGTTGATGATCCGCCCCCAGCGCGCCCGCGTCATGTGGCGGAGCACCAGGCGAGTGGCGATGAAGGCGCTCGTCAGGTTGGTGGTGAGGATCTCGTTCCACGAGTCCGTGCCCATGCGCATCACCAGCTTGTCGTCGGTGGTGCCCGCGTTGTTCACCAGGATGTCGACGCCCCCGAAGCGCTCCGTCACCTCGCCCACGACCCGCTCGAGGTCAGCCTCGACGCGCACGTCGCCCGCGGTCGCGAGGCACTCGCCGCCCGCTGCGCCGATAGCGGCCGCGACCGACTCGGCGGCCGTCGTGTTGCTGCGATACATGATCGCGACGCGCGCACCCATGCGGGCCAGCTCGAGCGCAATCGCCGCGCCGATGCCGCGCGAACCGCCGGTGACCAGCGCCGTTCGTCCGGCCAGCGCGCCCTCCGTGGGCACGGGCGCCATCATCGGGTCGCGACCTCGAGCGTGGCGGCAGCATCCTCAGCAGTGGCGACGTTGTGCGTCGCAACGTCCTTCGCGATCCGCTTCACGAGCCCCGTGAGGACCTTGCCCGGCCCAAACTCGATGAACGTCGTCACGCCGCCGTCCAGCATCGTCCGTACCGAGTCCACCCAGCGCACCGGACTCGTGACCTGCTCCGCGAGCTCCGTCGCGAGACCGTCGGCGCGCGTCAGCGGCAGCGCCGTGACGTTGGAGATGACCGGGACCCGTGGGTCCTCGAAGCTCGCCTCGGCGAGGACCGCACGCATGCCGCTGGCCGCGCCCGCCATCAGTGGCGTGTGGAACGCCCCGGCCACGCTGAGGGCCACCACCCGCGAGGCACCCGCCTCGGTGGCCGCCCGGCTCGCAGCTTCGACGGCCGCCAGCGTCCCGCCGATCGTGATGTTGCCGGGCGCGTTGATGTTGCACAGGGCCGCCCCGTGGGCCGCGCAGATCCCGGCGAGGACGTCGGGCTCCAGCCCGAGCACCGCTGCCATCGTCCCGGGCACGGCGTCACAGGCCTCCTGCATCAGACGGCCACGCTCGCGAACGAGGCGCACACCCTCCTCGAAGCTGACCGCGCCGGTGGCGATGAGGGCCGCGTACTCGCCGAGCGAGTGGCCGGCCGCAAAATCGGGACGCCCGCGCAGGCTACCGGAGTCGATGGCGGCCACGAGTGCCGCGATGGCGTGCACGACGAGCGCCGGCTGCGTGTTCACCGTGCGCACCAGCTCCGCCTCGGGCCCCTCGAAACAGAGCTGCGAGAGCGGGAACCCGAGTGCGGCATCGGCGGCGTCGAACACTGCTCGAGCGGCCGGAACGTGCTCGTAGAGGTCCTTGCCCATGCCGACGTGCTGCGCCCCTTGTCCGGGGAACAGCCAGGCCGTGCCCGGAGCGGGCGGCAGGTCAGGGATCGAGACAGCGGGCATGGCGACTCCTGGAGCAGCGAGGTACGAGGGTCGGGGTGGGGCCGAGTCTACCGCGAACGCGCTGATGGGGCGCGGGCGGACTCGACGCCGCGGCCTGCGAAGCGGATCGCGACGCGGCCCCTGACGTCACACCTCCCGGAGGCGCGCCCCGGACGCATCGAGGCTCTCCCGGAGGGCGGCGAGGACGCGGCGATCGGTCTCGAACGCGAGGTCGGGGAGCGCGCCCAGGTCGAAAAAGCGCGCATCCGAGGC
>CADEHD010000211.1 GCA_902827055.1 uncultured Chloroflexota bacterium
CCTCCGGGCGCCGCCCCTGGTCGAGGACGGCGTACGCGGCGGTGTCCTCGGTTGGCGCGGCGTCGAGCGTCGACCAGTGGAACTCGTGTCCGCGGGCGGACTGCCCCGCCTCGAGGAAGGGCGTGCCGCGCGATGTGACCTCCCGGTACCCGAGCGAGAGGCGGTCGGTCGTCATCATCGAGCGGGCCGGCACCAGCCCCACCATCCGGTGGGCGACGCCCTCGAAGTCGGTGAGCTGCTCGCCGAGGTACATCAGGCCGCCGCACTCGCCGTAGATCGGTGTGCCGCGCCGCGCGGCATCCTGGAGCGACGCGCGCATGGCGACGTTCGCCGCCAGTTCGCGCGCCGCGAGCTCGGGGAATCCGCCGCCGAGGAGGACCGCGTCGACGTCGGGCGGCAGCGCGGCGTCCGTGATCGGGCTGAACGGGACGAGCTCAGCGCCCCAGGTAGTGAGCAGTTCCAGCGAGTCCGGGTAGTAGAAGTGGAACGCCTCGTCGCGGGCCAGCGCGACGCGCACC
This sequence comes from uncultured Chloroflexota bacterium, assembly GCA_902827055.1. Taxonomy (GTDB): domain Bacteria; phylum Chloroflexota; class Dehalococcoidia; order UBA2979; family UBA2979; genus RBC038. Next base: position 519 of record CADEHD010000211.1, read on the forward strand.
CGCGAGGGGACGGGCGTCTCCGGGAAGAGCCGCCGGCCCTCGAATGGTTCGACGGCGGCCGCGCGCGCGAGCAGCGCGTCGAGGTTGACGTGCGCCTCGACGAGTTCGACCAACCGCTCCTCGAGATCCGCGGGTGGGACGGCGTTCAGCTGCGGCAGGAGCCCGAGGTGCCGCTCCGGGAGCGCGATCGCGGCGTCCCGGGGGAACCACCCGAGCACGGGCACGCCCGTGGCGTCCTCGATGGCCGACGTGCACATCTCGGCGTGGCCCGCGCCCGCGACGCGATTGAGGATCACCCCCGCCATGCGGAGCTCGGGGTCGAGGAGCTGGTACCCGAGGACGATGGCCGCGGCGGACCGCGCCATCGCGCTGGCGTCGACGACGAGCACGACGGGGAGGCGGAGCAGTCGCGCCAGGGACGCCGTCGACCCCGCGCCGTCGGTCCCCGTGCGGCCATCGTGCAGGCCCATGACGCCCTCGACGAGGGCGACGTCGGCGTCGACGAGCGCGCGGCCGAACAGCTCTCGTACGTGCGCCGCCGGGAGCATCCACGTGTCGAGGTTGCGGCACGAGCGACCGGCGAAGGCGCTGAGCTGCGTTGGGTCCAGGTAGTCGGGCCCCGCCTTGAACGGCTGGACGCGCTGCCCTCGGCGTCGGAGGGCGGCGGCGATGCCCGCGGTGATCGTGGTCTTGCCCACCCCCGAGGACACGCCTCCGATGACCACACCCACTGCCATCGGTACCCCCTCGGGGCGGCCGCGCCGCGGTCGCGGCCCTCGCTGCCGTCAACGATACAATCGAGTTCGATCCGCGAACACGGCGGTCCCTGCGACTCGCCACGAACCCGGGCGATCCCGGCGCGAACGAGGTCAGCGATGGTGGCGACTCAGCCCGGCGGCGCGTCAACACGTGCAGCGTACGAGCCCGTGATCGGCCTCGAGGTGCACGTGCAGCTCAAGACGCGCTCCAAGATGTTCTGCGGCTGCGAGCGCGATTACTTCGACGCCGAGCCGAACTCCCACGTGTGCGCGGTCTGCCTCGGGATGCCGGGGATGCTGCCCGTGATCAACGAGCAGGCGGTGGCGTTCACGATCCTCGCGGGGCTCGCGATTGGGTGCGAGATTCCGGCGCACGCGAAGTTCGACCGCAAGAACTACCCCTACCCCGACCTCGTGAAGGGCTACCAGATCTCGCAGTACGACCAGCCGCTCTGCCTCGGTGGCACGCTGGAGATCGAAGCGGACGGCGTGACGCGGGCCGTTCAGATCGAGCGCATCCACCTCGAGGAGGACACGGCGCGCCTCCTCCACCGCGACGGCGCGAACGGCGACGCGTACAGCCTCATCGACGTGAACCGCTCCGGCGTCCCCCTGATGGAGCTGGTGACGCGCCCGGACATGCACTCGGCCGCCGAGGCGATGGCGTTCCTCCGCACGCTCCGGCAGGTGCTCCGCTACGTGGGGGTCTCGGACGCGGACATGGAGAAGGGGTCGTTCCGCTGCGACGCCAACGTCTCGCTGCGCCCCACGGGCACGGAGGCCCTCGGCAACAAGGTCGAGGTCAAGAACATGAACTCGTTCCGCGCCGTGGGCCGCGCGCTAGAGTTCGAGATCGAGCGGCAGGCGCGCGTGCTGTCCGAGGGCGGGCGCGTGGCCCAGGAGACGCGTGGCTACATCGACGCCACCGGCGCGACGGTCTCGCAGCGCTCCAAGGAGGAGGCCCACGACTACCGCTACTTCCCGGAGCCGGACCTGCCCCCCCTCGAGGTCTCGCGCGAGACGATCGCGGAGCTGCGCGCGCGGCTCCCGGAGCTGCCGGCGGCCCGTCGCGAGCGGTTCGTGGCCCAGTTCGGACTGACGCGCGACGAGGCCCGCCAGCTCGTGGAGACTCGGGAGGGCGCGGCGGCTTTCGAAGAGACCGTGGCGCTCACGGGGACGGAGCGCGCTCGCGAGGTCGCGCACTGGTTCATCGGCGACGTCACGCGGCTGCTCGGGACCCTCGACGCCGACGCGCAGCTCGCCGACTCGCCGCTGACGCCGGCGCACCTCGCGGAGCTGGTGGCGCTGGTGGCGGACCGCGCGATCACGGCCGCGACCGCCAAGGAGGTGCTGCAGGCTGCCTTCGAGTCGGGCGATCTGCCCTCGGTAATCGTCGACGCGCGCGGCCTCCGGCAGATCAACGACGACGCCGAGATCGACCGCGTGGCCGCCGAGGTGATCGAGGCGAACCCGCAGGCTGTCGCGGACTACCGTGGTGGCAAGGAGGCCGCCGTGAAGTTCCTGGTGGGGCAGGTGATGCGCGCGATGCGCGGGCGCGCCGACCCGAACGGCGCCACCGAGGCGTTGGTGCGCCGCCTCCGGGCCTAGCGAGTTGGCTCGTTATTCACGTCACGCTCGGCCCTGACCGGACGCCATCCCGACGAGCGAGCCCCGGCGCGCCTCTGGCCGCGCCGGGGCCCGCGGGATACGCTTGACGCGGAGCGGCCTCGACGCGCGCGGTGGTGTTGACAGGCTGTTGATACGCATCGGGGGAGAGCTCGGAGCACCGGGCTCGGGGGTTGCATGAGTCGTTCCCTCGTCTTCAAGTGGCTGTACGTGGGCCTCCACGTCAAGCGCTGGTTGTTCCTGCTCCTCTTCGGCGTGGTGTTAATGGGGCTCGGCTTCGCGTACATCCTCCGCGAGGTCTACGTGTCGTACACGTTCCCCGAGTGGGTGGGGACGGCCACGCTGCAGTTCCTCCCGCGCTGGGCGCGAGGTGCGCTGTTCATCTCGGTGGCCTCCGTGATGAGCGTGCTCGCCGTCTGGAAGCTCAACCGCTCGATGATCACGGCCGTGCTGCCGCGCGACCAACAGGACCAGGTGATCGACCTCATCTACCAGGCGCGCACGCAGCAACGCGGGCCGCGTATCGTGGCGATCGGCGGCGGCACGGGCCTGTCGAACCTGCTGCGCGGGCTCAAGCAGTACACGTCCAACCTCACAGCGATCGTGACGGTGGCCGACGACGGTGGCTCGAGTGGCGCGCTCCGGCGCGACATGGGAGTGATTCCGCCAGGGGACATCCGCAACTGCATCGCCGCCCTGGCGGACTCGGAGCCGCTGGTCCGTGACCTGTTCCAGTACCGCTTCGACGACAAGTCCGGCAGCCAGCTGGACGGACACGCCTTCGGCAACCTGTTCATCGTCGCGATGTCCCGCGTCACCGGCAGCATGGAGGAGGCGATTCGCGAGACGGCGCGGGTGCTGCGCGTGCGCGGCAAGATCGTGCCGTCGACGCTGAGCGATGTCGCCCTGGTCGCTCGCATGGACGACGGCTCCGTGGTCCGCGGCGAGTCGAGCATCGGCCACGCCGGGCGCCTGATCGCCGAGGTCTCCGTCGAGCCCTCGAACGTGCCGGTGAACGCCGAGGCGGTGGCGGCCCTCCGCGAAGCCGATCTGGTGGTGATCGGGCCGGGTAGCCTGTACACCTCGGTGCTGCCGAACCTGCTCGTGCGCGGGCTCACCGAGGCCCTGCTCGCGTCCCCCGGGTACAAGGTGTTCATCACCAACGTCGCGAGCGAGCACGGCGAGACCGACGGCATGTCGGCCGCCGACCACTACCAGTCCCTGCGCCGCCACCTGGGGAATCGCGACTTTGCGGACGTCATCCTGGCGAACAGCAACCTCCCCGGCGAGCCCCTGCCCGGCGA
>CADEHD010000212.1 GCA_902827055.1 uncultured Chloroflexota bacterium
GCCCCGCGCGAGGGGCGGCGACGACAGGCTCGGCCGGCGGCCGGGGCAGCGCTGCGGGCAGTGCGAGCACAGCGGCGTCACCCGCCTCGGGGATCGAGCCACCCCCGCGCTTCCCGTAGACGCGGGCCGCGAGGTTGTACTCGCCGGACGGCTGCTCCTCGGTCACCCGGACTCGCGCTCGGGTACCGGAGCCCCTCCCGAAAACCCGCGACGCGAGGTTGTAGGACTCCGGGGTCATGCCGGGCTGATCGATGGTGGTCATCTGCGCTCCTCGGTGCGGTCCATCTGGTACCGACCGTCCTCAGCCCGATTACGAGCGATGCTCGTAACGTTCACGTGCAGGGTAATGTTCGGATGGTACGAGTCTGGACTGCAGGGCGCAACATCGCCCACCCCACCGTTCCGCAGATTCAACCATCCACGAGGCGCATCGCGAGCAGGCCCCCGTGCCCTTCGTCGAGCTCGCCGGCGCCGGACAGCGCCAGCAGGTCGAAGTGACCGATGACCTCGGTCATCGCCTGCCCGAGGCGGTCCTCTGGGAGCCGCGCGAAGAGGGTGCGCGCCACCTCGAACGCGGTCCGGGGCCGATCCGCGAGCGCGGCGCGCACTCGCGACGCACGCCGTTCGTGATGCGCCAGGAACCGCTCGGCGACACGTCGCGAGGCGGGCGCGCCCTCGACGGGCGCACCGTGCCCCGGCAGGATACGCCTCGTCTCACGGCCACCGAGCCCGCGGACGGAGCCCAGGAACGGCGGCAGCGAGGGCCAGCGCGCCCCGCCCCCGCCCGCTCCGCCCTCCACGGCCGATGGGAAGTGCAGCCCGGGCGTGGGAATCACGTCGGGAAGGAGGGTGTCGCCGGAGCAGAGCATGTCCCCAGCGGATGTCTCGATCGCGATTACGAGGTTCCCCGGGGTGTGGCCAGGCGCGGCGATCACGCGCAAGCGGCCCCCGCCATCGAGGTCCAAGGCCGTGCCATCGTCGATCGCCTCCACGTCGGCGCCGCCCACCCAGCCGAGCGCGGCACGAGGACGCGAGGCGATAACCGCGAGCACGTGCTCCGGGCACCCGTGGCGAATCAACTCGGCGGCCCGGGCCGCGCGCGTAGCGTCGTAGGCGGCGCCACCGGCGCGCAGGGCCTCGAGATCGGCGCGACCACACACTACGCGCACGCCCTCGGCGGCCCAGCGCGCCGCGAGCCCGGCATGGTCCGCGTGCGCGTGGGTCACGATGACGAGGCGTACATTCGCGCCCACCGGCCCGCGCGTGCGCAGCTGTGTCCGGAGCTGTGACTCGAGGTCGGTCCACGAGCCATCGAGATCTGGCCCGGCATCGACCAGCGCGACGCCTCCGCCGTCGAGGCGGAACGCGTACAGCGCGTTCCCGCCCACCTCGAGCGTGGCGTCGGGACCCCTCGCGAGCCCCTCGGCGCCCGCGGCGTCAGGCACGGCGCACCCGAGGTGCGACGAGCTCGCTCACCCCTCGAGGCGCGCGGCGCGCTGCATCAGAAACTCGCGGAGGATGGTCATCGCCTGGAGCACCGCGCGGCTCTTCGCCACGGCCCGCCCCTGGTAGTACCGCGAGTGGCTGTACCGCATCTCCTCGCCGTCCCAGAGCGCGATGTGCATCGTGCCCGGCGGCTGCCCCTCGAGCTCGTCACCGCCGGCGATCCCGGTGATCCCGAGCCCCAGGTCGGAGCGCAGGCGCTCGCGGACGGCTCGCGCCATCGCCTCGGCGGTCGCCTGCGAGACGAGGCCGTGCATCGCGAGGATCTCGGCCGGCACGCCCATGTCGACCTTCGACTGCCCGGAGTAGCCCACCAGGCTCCCGACGAAATAGTCGGACGACCCGGCGATGTCAGTGACGGCACTGCCGATGGCGCCGCCCGTCGCCGACTCCATGACGGCGAGCGTCAGCCGCTGGTCGCGGAGCATGCGACCCACCGCGCCGGTGATCGTCTCGTCATCCGACCCCCACACAGCCAGTCCGAGGATGCGCCGCGCCTCGTCCTCCACGGGGTGGATCAGGTGCCACGCCTCCTCGCGCGTCGGCGCCTTCGCGCTGATGCGCACGTGGACGCCGTCGGAGCGGAAGTAGATACCGATCGAGGGGTTCGTGCCGCTGAGCAGCGGCGTCAGCATCTCGTCCACGGTGCTCTCGCCGAGTCCCGTGGTCTTCAGCGTCCGCGACACAAGGATGCCCTCGGCCAGCCCCTCGAGGCGGGTCAGCACCTCGTGCTCCCACATCCGCGTCATCTCCTGCGGTGGCCCGGGCATGACGCAGACGTACTTGCCGTCCTTCTCCACCCACCAACCCGGCGCCGTACCCCGAGGGTTCGCCAGGGCCTGCGCCGATGGGATGAGCATCGCCTGCTTGATGTTCTGCTCGGGCATCCGACGCCCGCCGCGCTCCATCATGGCCCGGAGGATGCGCTCCTGCTCGGCGTCCACGGCCATCTGCTCGGCCTCACCGACCATCCACGCGACGGTCTCGCGGGTGATGTCGTCCTGCGTCGGGCCCAGCCCGCCGGTGACGAAGACCAGGTCCGAACGTCCCCAGGCGCGCGCGAACACCTCGCGCAGGCGATCCTGGTTGTCGCCGACCTGGGACACGTACAGCAAGTCGATGCCGAACTGCGGCAACTGCGAGGCGATGAACGACGCGTTCGTGTCCGTGATCTCCCCCAGCAAGATCTCGGTGCCCACGGAGATGACCTCGGAACGCATGGCGGCCTCCATCCGAGTGCGCGCGGCCTCGAGGGTCGGGCCGCAAGGAACTGCGGGCGGAGTCTAGCGCGCTGCCCGGAGCGCGTCCCCCAGTGCCCCCGGGGCCTGCATACTCACCTCCTCGAGTTCGAGCCATGCCGCCATCGAGGCCAGCTCGCTGGCCAGTTCCGCGGCCACCGCGCCTGGTACCGCGTCCTCCTCGAGGTGCGCCGTCCGCACCAGGAGTCTCCGCGCCGAACGGTCGGCCTTCAGGTCTACGCGCGCCACAAACCGGTCATTGAGGAGGAATGGCAGCACGTAGTACCCGTACACCCGCTGCGGCGCCGGCGTGTAGATCTCGATGCGGTATCGGAAGCCGAACAGGCGCTCGGTGCGATCCCGGTGCCAGACCACCGGGTCGAACGGCGCCAGCAGCGCTCGCGCATGGATACGTCGAGGCAGCGCCGCGTCCCGATGCAGGTACGCCGGCTCGCGCCAGCCCTCGACGTGCACCGCCTCGACGTCGCCCCGCTGGACCAACCGGGGCACCAGCGCCTTCGCCGCGCTGAGCGGCAGTCGGAAGTAGTCCGCGAGATCGTGCACCGTGCCGACGCCGAGCGCCGCGGCGCTCAGCGCGAGCAGCTCGAGGCGCGCCTCGTCAGCATCTACGCGAGGAGTCGCGAGCACCTGTACGCGCTCGGGCAGGTCGTATCGGCGCGAGAAGTTGATGCGGTCCCGCACGGTGACCTGACCGATGAGAAACAGGTACTCCAGCGCGCGTTTCGTGTCACTCCAGCCCCACCAGCCGCCGCGCGCAGGATCGTCGAAGTCGCCGACGCTCACAGGGCCCACTTCGCTCACGCGGTCCAGGACCTGCGCCACCCGAGCCCCCTCGTCGGCGGCCCAGCGTCGCAGGCGCGCCCAGTGCGAGGCGTCGCGCATCCGATGCCCCAGCAGCACGCGGTGCTCGATCGGGGTCAGCGAGGCCTCGTGGGCCCAGTACTCGAACGCCTCACCCGAGCGCCACAACCAGCGGTCCAGCGCATCACGCGAATACGGGCCGAGCCGCGCGAAGAACGGGAGGTAGTGCGCCCGCGCGAGCACGTTCACCGAGTCCAGCTGCACCACGTTCAGGCGGCGCAGGACGCTCCGAAAGTGCCGAGTGTCCACGCGCCCGCCCGTTCGAGGGCGACCGAACCCCTGCGCCGTCAGCGCGATCCGACGCGCTTCCTCGGTGCTGATCTGGGGCCGCTTGAGCGCCACCCAGTCGTCCTAGCTGCTCGCGCTGTCCTCATCGAGGCCGCGAAGGTACTGGTGAATCCAGGTCGCGGCCTTCTTGGCGTCGGCGATCGCGGTCACCACGAGGTCAGCGCCGTTCACGACGTCGCCGCCGGCGAAGATGTAGGGGATGTTGGTCCGGTGCGTGTTGGGATCGACGCGCACGGCGTGCCAACGGTCGGTGTCCACGCCCGCGTGCTTCGTGAACTCCTC
>CADEHD010000213.1 GCA_902827055.1 uncultured Chloroflexota bacterium
GGCCACAGCCGCCTGTTTTCTTGGCCTGCATCCCGCCGCGTTGGCCCCTGGTGGTAACCACTGCGGTAGGCTTGGCGGGTGTGCCCGGGTCGTACCGCGACCTCGCACGGGTATTCGAGTTCCCTCGGGCCCAGTACCTCACTCGCGTGCTGTTGCCGTACAGCCTCCCGCACATCCTCACCGGTCTGCGGCTGAGTATGGGCATCGCGTGGTTGGTCATCGTGGCTGCCGAGATGCTGTCAGGTGGCACGGGAATCGGCTTCTTCGTCTGGGATTCCTGGAACGCACTCAGCCTTGAGCGCGTGATCTCGGCCATTCTGCTCATCGGCGTCGTGGGGCTGATCCTCGATCGCGTGTTCGGGTTCATCGCTGACCGGTTCAAGTATGCGGAGGTGGCCTGATGACGACGCTCACCATGGAACGAGCGGGCACTCGCACGGACGTGCCCTACCTCGCAATCGAGGGCGTGCACCAGGTGTTCCGCGACACGCCGGTGCTGGAGAACGTGGACCTCGAGATCCGCCGCGGCGAGTTCGTGAGCCTGATCGGCCACTCAGGATGCGGGAAGTCGACGCTCCTGAACCTGATCGCCGGTCTGCTCACGCCGACCGCCGGCCGCGTCAGCCTCGATGGTGAACTCGTGCGCGGCCCCGGGGCTGATCGAGGCATGGTCTTCCAGGGCCACTCGTTGCTCCCGTGGCTGTCGGTGCTCGACAACGTCCGAGTGCCGATGGACGCGGTGTTCCGCGACACGCGGGTCCAGCGCACCCAGGCCAAGGCGGAGCGCATCGAGCGCATCCTTCGGGCCGTTGGTCTCTGGGAGCACCGCGACAAGAAGCCCGGCGAGCTCTCCGGCGGCATGCGCCAGCGTTGCGCGGTCGCGAGGGCGTTCGCGGTGCGACCGCGAGTCCTGCTCCTCGACGAGCCTTTCGGCGCGGTCGACGCGCTGACGAAGTCGGCGCTGCATGACGAGCTGATGTCGCTCTGGAGCTCGGACTCCGAGACCGAGACGGTGATCATGGTCACGCACGACATCGACGAGGCGATCTACCTGTCCGACCGCATCGTGGTGATGAGCAACGGGCCACGCGCGAAGGTCGGCGCGATCGTCGAGGTCGACATCCCGCGGCCGCGCGACAAGCGCACGATCGCGAGGCTGCCCGCCTACGTCGAGGCGCGCGAACAGCTCCTGGCGTTGCTCGCGCGCGCGCCCGGCGAGGCCCCTCACACCTAGCGACTCCGATGGTGCGGTTCGAAGAAGGCCGAGGCGCACGCCTCGGCCTTCTCTGCGTTTGCGGTATTCGCGGCGTGCGTGCGCACCGAAACGTCGCTGAAAGAAAAGGGCAACCTGATGTTCACCCCCGGGACGCGGGGCAGAAACAGGCCGTTCGTAGCCTCGGGTGGTGACCGAGGAGGCCGCGTGACTACCGAACCGGCCGGGGCGCTCCGGCAGACCTCGAACAAGTTCGAACTCATGAAGGCAGAGCGCGACGGGCTCGATGCGCTCGAGGACATCCTGCGGTACGCCGCCGCCGGCACGCCCGTCGAGGAAATTCCGGACGCCGACCTGCAGCGCATGAAGTGGTACGGCGTCTTTCACCGCCCGGTGACGCCGGGCGAGTTCATGATGCGACTCCGGCTCCCGGGCGGGGTGGTGACCACCAGCCAGGCGCGCGCCATCGCCGACGTCGCTGTCCGGTTCGGGCACGGCGCCGTCGACCTTACTACTCGCGAGAACATCCAGCTCCGCGGGCTCCGCCTCACCGAGATCCCGGTGGTCTTCGAGGTGCTCTGGGCCGCTGGCGTCGAGCACCGTCAGACGGGGCTCGACAACGTACGCAACCTCGTCGCCTGTCCGCTGGCCGGCCTCGATGCGGGCGAACTGCTCGATGCCCGCCCCATCCTCGACGCAATCTCGGCTGCCTATCTCGGGATGCGCTCCTTGAGCAACCTGCCGCGCAAGTTCAACGTGGCGGTCGCCGGCTGCCACGAGGACTGTACCGACGCTCGGTCCCACGACCTCGCGTTCGTGCCCGCGACGCGCGAGGCGGGTGGCGAGTCGGTCGTGGGCTTCAACGTGCTCGTGGGCGGAGCGCTCGGCGGCACCTCGCCGCGACTCGCCACGCCGCTCGACGCGTTCGTCACGCCCGACGAGGTGCCCGCGCTGGTCCTTGCGGTGCTCAGTGTGTTCCGTGACCACGGAGCGCGGGCGGTGCGCACGCGCGCGCGGTTGAAGTGGCTGATCGAGGACTGGGGCGCCGAGCGGTTCCGCGCTGCGATCGAGGGCGCCTTTGGCGGCGACCTCGCGCCGGCGGGTACGCCGACTCCCTTGCAGGCGCCGGGCGACCACCTCGGGGTGCACAGGCAGCGCCAGGAGGGTCTCCGGTACGTGGGCCTGCACGTGCCAGTCGGGCGGGTGACGGCGGCGCAGCTCCTCGAGCTCGCCCGCCTCGCCGAGTCTTACGGCTCGAGCGAGCTGCGCCTGACGGCGAGCCAGAACGTGATCATCCCTGGCGTCGCTGAGCGGCGAGTCGCGGCTCTGCTCGCGGAGCCCCTGCTCACCACGTTCTCGCCGAACCCGTCGAGCGTGTGGCGGGGCCTCGTCGCGTGCACGGGCACCGACTACTGCCACTACTCGTTGATCGACACGAAGTCCCGCGCCGTCGAGCTCGCGTCGGCGCTCGAGGAGCGCGGTTTCGACGCGCCGGATGGGTTCCGGATCCACCTCTCGGGTTGCGTCCACGCCTGCGGAAAGCACCACATTGCGGACCTCGGTCTGCAGGGTGCCAACGTGCGGCTTGACGGCCAGGTCATCGAGGCGGCAGACATCTACGTGGGCGGCGCGGCCGCCGGTGCGGCGCGCCTCGGCGAGCGGGTCGCCCGGCAGGTCCCCGCGTTCGGACTCGCCGACCGCGTGATCGAGCTGTTCCCGGCGCACGTCCGCGCTCCGGTCGCGGTGCCCGAGCCCGGCGATGGCTAACCCGCTGGATCTCTTGCGCGCCGACCACGGCGACGGGTGGAAGCAGTCTACCTGCCCCTACTGCGGCGTCGGGTGCGGCCTGCTCGTGCGCAGGCGCAACGGAGCGCTCGAGGTCCAGGGCGACCGTGCGCATCCGGTGAACGCCGGGCAGCTCTGTGCGAAGGGTGCGTTGCTCGCCGGAGCCATCGACACCGATGACCGCCTGCTGTTCCCGTTCGTGCGCTCTCGGGAGGATGGGGCGACGACCCGGGTGAGCTGGGACGCCGCGATCGCGCGAGTCGCCACGGGCATTCGCAGCGCGATTGAGCGCCACGGGCCCGACTCAGTGATGCTCTACGGCTCGGGTCAGCTCATGACGGAGGACTACTACCTCTTCGGCAAACTCGCGAAGGGGTTCCTCGGCACGAACAATCAGGACACGAACTCGCGGCTCTGTATGGCGAGCGCCGTCGCTGCCTACCAGCTCGCGCTCGGCACGGACGCCCCGCCGGCGGCGTACGCGGACATCGAGTCGGCGAACACGTTCCTGATCGTGGGCGCCAACATGGAGGCGTGTCACCCGATCCTCTTCAACCGGATCCGAGCGCGGAAGCGCGCGGGCGGCGACACGGTTCGGGTGATCGTGGTCGACCCGCGTCGCACGCGGACGGCGGACATCGCCGATATCCACCTCGCGCTGCGGCCGGGCACGGACGTCGCGCTGCTGAACTCGCTGCTCTACGAGGTGGCTCTCGCGGGCGGCGTCGACCGCCTGTTCGTCGATGCGCACACGGAGGGCTGGGACGACCTGCGCGAGGGGCTGCGGCGGTACCAGGCCGAGTTGGCGTCCGACGTGACGGGCGTCCCGGCGCAGGCAATCGTGGACGCCGCGCGGCTGTATGCCAGCAACGGCCCGGCGCTCACGCTCTGGGCGATGGGCGCGAACCAGAGCACGAGCGGCGTCGACAAGAACCTGGCGTTGATCAACCTGGCGCTCGCAACGGGCAACGTCGGGAAGCCCGGTGCGGGCCCGTTCTCCCTCACCGGCCAGTCAAACGCGATGGGTGGCAGGGAGGCGGGCGGACTTGCGGCGGCGCTGCCGGGCCACCGTCGGGTTGCGGACCCCTGCGACCGTGCGGACATCGAGCGCGCCTGGGGGCTGCCTCCGGGGGCGATCTCTCCCCGCCCT
>CADEHD010000214.1 GCA_902827055.1 uncultured Chloroflexota bacterium
GCGAGGAGTGTCCCGACGAGCAGCCCGAGGCCTCGCGACGGCTGGTAGTACATGCCGCTAGTTAATCAGGTCGTCGGGCGCGCGCGAGTCCGCGCTCGATGGCATGGCGGGAACCCCGATGTGACGAGACCCGCGGACGCCAGCCGGCGCGCGCGGATCTCGATCCACTCGTGGCCTCGGTCTCGCGCGGCCGTCGAGGTCTGCGCGACCGTCGCGCTACGCCCGTACCGGCTCCCGCGAGTACACGGCCTGCAGCCAGTGCTTGTACTCGGGGACGCGACCAGTGATCGCGGCGAAATACCGCTCCTGCAGCCGCTTCGCGATGGGCCCCGGCCGACCGTCGCCCACCGGCACGCGGTCGACCTCGACCACGGGCGTCAGGTGCGCCGCGGTCCCGGTCATGAACACCTCGTCGGCGATGTACAGCTCGGACCGATCGATCGTGCGCCGCTCGATCTGCAGCCCCATCTCGCTGGTCGCGATCTCGAACGCCGTCTCGAGCGTGATCCCCTCGAGGATGTTGTCCTGCGGCGCCGGGCTGATCAGCTTCCCATTGCGCACCATGACGATGTTCTCGCCCGAACCCTCGGAGACGTGTCCGTCCTGGTTGAGCATGATCGCCTCGTCGAACCCCGCAAGCTGCGCCTCGGTCTTCGCGAGCGCGTTATTCACGTACAGGCCCGTCACCTTGGCCCGCGCGGGAATCGAGGTGTCGTCCACGCGACGCCATGACGAGGTCATGCAGCGCGCGCCCTTGTCCAGGTCCAGGTACGCCCCGAAGGGGGTGATGAACACCAGGAAGTCGTCCTCAAGGTCGTGCATGCGCACACCGACGATCTCCGACGACTTGTAGACGATCGGCCGGATGTAGACGTCCTCGGTGTAGCCGCTGCGCTCAGCGACCTGCATCACCGCGTCGATCATCTCCTGCTCGCTGTGCTTCAGGCCCAGCCGCATGATCTTCGCGCTCTGGCGGATGCGATGGATGTGCTCGGCGACCTTGAACAGGTAGAGCTGCTGCTCGTCGCCGTTCCAATTGCCCCGGATCCCCTCGAATACAGCCGTGCCGTAGTTGAACGCGTGCGTCATCACGTTTACGTTTGCCTCGGCCAGCGGCACGAGGTTTCCACGGAAGAATGCGGTCGGCGTAGGCATCGGTGCTCCAATCAGGGGCAGGGTGGCCTCCGGCCCGGGCGGGTCGGTACCCGCGAGGGGTAGCGGACGCGTCGGGGCCGCGGTGCCCGTCATGGTACGTCGCCGCCGGAAAGCCCGGCAACACAACCGCGGCGCCCGGCGCCATTCCGAGGAGGCTCCTCATGCCGATGTCACCCGCTGAGCTCGATGCGTTCCTCGCCCAGCCGCTGGTGGCGGTGCTGTCGACGGTCGACGCCCAGGGTCGCCCGCGCTCGGCCCCGGTCTGGTTCCACTGGCGCGGGGGCGCCGCGTGGCTCTTCACCGCACGCACCAGCCTCAAGGGGCGCAACCTCCTCGCCCGGCCCCATGCATCGCTCTGTATCGACTCGCGCACGCCCCCGTATGCGGCGGCGGTGCTCAGCGGCCCGGCCGAACCCGTCGAGGACGCGGCGCTCCTCCACGAGCTGGTCTCGGTGATGGCGCCGGCGTACTACGGCGAGGAGCGGGGCCGCGCCTTCGCCGCGCGCTATCGTGACAGCCCGGGCACGGTGCTCTTCCGCCTCCAGCCGGAGCACATTGCGTCGTGGGCGTACACCGAGGACGAGTAGGGGCAATCGCGTGAGCCGCGGACCAACGCCGCACGACATCGACGAGTACGTCGCGGGGTTCTCTCCCGAGGTGCAGGCGCGCCTGGAGGAGATCCGCGCCACGATTCAGCGCGCGGTCCCGCGCGCCACCGAGGCGATCAGCTACCAGATCCCCACGTTCCGCCTCCACGGCAACCTGGTCCACTTCGCGGCCTTCGAGCGGCACATCGGCCTGTACCCCGCGCCCTTCGATGACCCGGCGTTCGCGGACGACATCGCGCGCTACGGCGCGGGCAAGGGCACGCTGCGCTTCCCCCTGGATGCCCCGCAGCCGCTCGACCTGGTCGAGCGCGTGGCGCGCTACTGGGAGGCGCAGCAGGAGGCACGCGAGGCCGCTCGCGCCGAGGCGAAGCGCACGGCGGCGCGCCCGGGGCGCTCGGCGGACTCGCGTCGCCCGAGCGGTGGTGCTTGATGGCTCACGCATCAGGCGCCCGCTACGCCCTCGGGGGTCTCGAGTTCGCCGTCCTGAGCGACGGCACCTACATGTACGACGCCGGGGCTGTGTTCGGCATCGTCCCGCGCGTGATGTGGGAGCGCGTGGTCCCGCCCCTCGATGCGATGCACCGGCTCACCCTCGGGCTGAACTGCCTCCTCATTCGCTCGGAGGGCCGTCTCGTCCTCGTCGAGACGGGCGTGGGCGGCAAGCCGCACGACCGGGACGCCGCCTCCCCCGCCGAGGACGGCACGCTCATGACGGCGCTCGACGCGCTCGGTGTCGCCCCCGGGGACGTGACGGACGTCGTGAACACGCATCTGCACGCGGACCATTGCGGCTGGAACACCTCGGGTACGGGCTCCGAGGGCGATCCGGTCCGCCCGACGTTCCCCAACGCGACGTACCACGTCGCCACGCAGGAGTGGGACGACGCCAACCACCCCAACGAGCGCACTCGCGCCACCTACCTCGAGCGCAACCTGGCGCCGATCGCGGACCACGTGCGGCTGCTCGACGGCGATGGCGCCGAGACGCCCATCACCAGCGAGGTGCGCTTCCTCGCGGCGCCGGGGCACACGCACGGCCATGGCGTGGTGGTCCTCCGCGGTAGCGGGGGTGCCACCGGGGAGTGGGCGCTCTTCACGGGCGACCTCGCGCAGCACCCGGTGCAGCTCGAGCGCACGCCCTGGGTGTCCGGCCTCGATGTGCTTCCGCTGGTCTCGATGGAGACGAAGAAGGTCCTCATGGACCGCTGCATCGACGAGCAGGCGCTGGTCATCGTCGCGCACGGGCCGTACCCCGGCGTCGCGCGGATGATTCGCACAGATCGGGGCTTCCGCCAGCTGGTCGACGTGCCGCCGGAGACCGCATGACCGGGATTCCGTCGGGTGGCGCGTTCCTGTTCGGGCACGGGTTCTCGCAGGTGCTGCCCCTCGCGGGCCTGCACATCGAACTGGGGTGCCACCCCGGCCCCGCGCACGGCTACACGGTGCCGCTGTGGTACGAGTCCCCCCTCGAGGAGCAGATCGCGACGCGCACCAGCGCGGGACTCTTCGATCGATCACACCTCGGCCACCATTACGTCACGGGCGACCGTGCTGACGAGGTCCTTGGCCGGGTCCTCGCCACGGATCCGGCGCGCATCCCCATCGGCGCCTGCGGCCCGGCCCTCGCCTGCCGCGAGGACGGCACGATCCTCGATCTGCCACTGCTGGCCCACCTCGATGCGGGGCGCTGGTTGATCCTCGCCGGGCCCGGCGGCCACGACCTCGCCCACGCGATCGAGGCGGCGGGCGCGGACGCCGATGTCCACGTCCACGAACGCTCGATGTACGCGGCGGTGCTGTCGCTGCAGGGGCCCGCGGCGCGCCGCTGCGCCGCGGCAGCCCTCGGCGAGGACCTGGTCGCGAGCGTGGCGCCGGGCGCTGCCCGCGAGTTCCTGCTGGGGTTGCATCGCGCCGCACTGATCGGCGCCTCCGATGTCGGCGAGGACGGGCTGATCCTCGTCGTCGAGCCGGGCGCGGCCGCCGAGGCCTGGCGCGACCTGGTGCGCGCCGGCGCCACCTCCGCGGGGCTGATCGCCAGCGACGCGCTTCGGCTCGAGGCGGGCACGCTGCAGGCCCCGGCGGAGACTCCGCGCCCCGCGACACCCCAGGCCGCGGGCCTCGAGGCGCTCGTCGACCTCGACAACGCGGGCGGTCCCCGCGAGTTCGGCGGGCACGCGGCTCTGCGCAACGCCCCCCCGCCGGAACGCCGACTGGTGACGCTCCGCATCGAGGGTCCGCGCTTGCCGAAACCGGGCTCGCGCGTGCGTGTAGCGGGCACCGATGTGGGCGCCTGCATCTCGGCGGGCTGGTCGTCTCTTCTCGATGCCCCCCTCGCCCGCGCTTACCTCGCTCCGATCAACGACCCGGTCGAGG
>CADEHD010000215.1 GCA_902827055.1 uncultured Chloroflexota bacterium
GCCCTGCTCGGGGCGGACCTTCGCGTTGGGGTCGTTGTCGTACTTCGGCAGACCGACGGCGCCCCAGAGCACGGCGTCCGCGGCCTTCGCCGCCTCGATGGTCTCATCGGTGATGGCGACCCCGTACTGGTCGATGGCGGCGCCGCCGACGGGCTCTTCGCGGATGTCGAACACGTGCTCGAACCGCTCCCCGATCGCGCGCAGCGCCCGCACCCCTTCCGCCGTCACCTCCGGCCCGATGCCGTCGCCGGGCAGCGCGAGGATCTTGAAGGTCGCCATCGAGGCCTCCGAACGTCCGCATTAGGTGTCGCGAGTCGCCGCGAGTGTATCGGGAGGACGGACTGCTGACTCGGGGGCCTTCGCCCGTGCCCCGCGCGCACGATCCGTGAGAGCCTCCCTCCGAGGTGGCACCAATGGCTCACACGCAGGTCTCCCCGGGCGGCGCCCCACCGTCCACGCGTCCCCGCCTCGCGGCGGGCCCGTTTATCCGCCACTACATCGAGATGGCCGCGGCGATGGCGGTCGGCATGGTCGCCTTCGGGATCCTGTTCATGTCCCCCATGGACCCGTTCGGCGCCCGCACGACGATCAGCGCTCGTCCGCTCCTCAGCGAACTCGGGATGCTCGCGGCGATGTCGCTGCCGATGGCCGGCTGGATGCTCTACCGCGGCCACTCAGCCGAGCGCACCGCCGAGATGGTGGCGGGCATGGCCGTGCCCTCGCTCGCAGTGATCGCACTCGCCGCCACCGCCACGATCCCGGGCCTCGAAACACGCACGGTGAGCGTCTGGAGCCACGTCGCGATGCTCCTCGGCATGCTCGCCGCGATGCTCCTCCGCCGCACCGAGTACGCCACGCCCCATGGTGCGCACGCGGCCCATGCCGCGCACCAGCACGCCGGGCCACACGGGGGATAGCGCTCGCCGCCCAGGCCCCGAGGTCCGGCGCCGGGCTAGTTGCGCCGCACCCGGCGGACGCCGGCACCGGCTCGCCAGCTGTCGATCACCAGCTCATCGCCCGACACGACGGTGATCGCGGCCTCTTCGAGGTCCGCGCGGAACACGGCGGCGGGCATCGGCGGCCGCCCGAGCGCCGTCCAGTACCTCGCCAGCGCCGACTCCTCGGTCACGAGGTGCGCGCGACCGCTGACCTTCGCGTCGCCCTCCGCCAGCTCGAGGTCGACCGGCGCGCTGTGCAGTGCGAACCGGGGGTCCCGTTCCAGGTCTCGCGCCTTCATCGACGCGGGCATCATCCCGAGCCACAGCGCGCCCTCGGCCACCGTGACCTCGATACCGCTGATGCGCGGCGCGCCATCCCGCCGCAGCGTCGCCAACAGGAGGTGCTTGTGCGCCTCGAAGCGCGCGCGCACCCGCGCGGCGAGCTCGGGCGCCTGCTCCTCGAACTCGGCCCACGTCGCGATCATCGGCCTGCTCCGTTCCGCGCTCGCGTTACCGCCGCCGCGCGAGCCGCGAACCGCCTGCGATCCGCGCGCGCGATCTCGGGAAAGCCCGCGTCCTCTGCGAGGAGCACGCCGAAGACGGGGGCCACCTCGACGTAGAACGCGGCGCGCCGTCGGGCGTCGGGGTCCACGCTACCGCCTGCGCGCGTATACGCCGGCAGGACTGCCTCGAGGAACGGCGCGCCGTAGTCGTCGAGGAGCGCGGCGAAGTCGAGCACGGGATCGCCGATCATGGCGTCTGCCCAGTCGATCACGCCGGTCAGCGCCCCATCGGCGTAGGCCAGCAGGTGGTCGCCCGAGCAGTCAGCGTGGATCAGCACTCGCGGCGAGGATTCGACGCCGCCTCCGTCGAGGAAGGCCCGCGCCCGGTCAGCGAGCCAGCGCGCGCTCGCCGGCGGCAACACGCCGAGGCAGCGCTCGATCATGGGGGCGTAGTGGCCGTCCCACATCGGCACGTCCTTCACGCCGAGGGTGCGAACGCCCCCAACCCCGTCGAGGGCGACGGCGTGCAGCCTCGCGAGGAACGCCCCGACGTCGGACGCGAATCGCGCGCGCGGCGCGGCCCGCGCCGGTACATCGGACATCGGCGCGCCGGGCACGATGGACTGGAGGGCGCCCAGCACGGTCCCGCTGCCGCCGCGCAGCAGGCGCGCCCCGCGCGGCACGGGCAGCCCGAGCGATTCCAGGGCGGGAAGCAGCATCGCCTCCCGTTCGAGGTCGGCGCCGGCCCACCACGAGCGCGGCTTCGGCACGCGCAGCGCGACCTCGCCGCCAGCCCAGGGGACGCGGTAGGCCTCGCACGCCCACCCTTCGCCCAGGACGGTCGCGCCCCCGAGGTCGGCCCCGGGCCGCGCCCCGAGTACAGCCGCCGTCAGCTCGGGCGTGAAGCGGAGTCGTGCCTGGCGGTCGGCCGAGGGCTCGGGCCCGGTCACGGCTCCCACCGCGCGCCGGCCCTCCCCGTCGCTCAGGCGGTGGTCAGGGTGCGCGGCTTCAGGTCCGATCGCTTCGCCTCGAAAGCCGCGATGTCGTCGGCGTGCTGCAACGTCAGGCCGATGTCGTCCAGGCCGTTCAGCAGGCGGTGCTTCACGAACGGATCGATCTCGAAGTGGCGTTCCCACGTCGCGCCCGCGCGCACGGTCTGCGAGACGAGGTCGATCTCGATCTCGGCGGCGGGGGTCTCCTCGGCGCGCGCCATCAGCCAGTCGAGGTCGGCCTGCGGCAACTCAATCGTCAGCAGCCCCACCTTCGAGCAGTTGTTCTTGAAGATGTCGGCGAAGGACGGCGCGATCATCGCCTGGACGCCCAGCCCCTCGATGGCCCACACGGCGTGCTCGCGGCTGGAACCGGATCCGAAGTTCTGCCGCGCCAGCAGGATCGGCGCGTCCTTGTAGGCCGGGTTGTTGACCACGAAGTCGGGGTCCTGCCGCCACGCCTCGAAGGCGAACGGCCCGAAGCCTGTCCGCTCGATGCGCTTCAGGTGCTTCGCCGGGATGATCTGGTCGGTATCCACGTCCCCGCGGTTCAGCGGGATCGCGTTGCCGCGGACTCGTTCGAGCTTGTGCATCTACTTCACCCACTCTCGGACATCGACGAAGTGTCCGGCGATGGCGGCTGCGGCGGCCATCTCGGGACTCACCAGGTGCGTCCGTCCACCAGGCCCCTGCCGCCCCTCGAAATTGCGGTTGCTGGTGCTCGCGCTGCGCTCCCCCGGCAGGAGGATGTCGGGGTTCATGCCCAGGCACATCGAGCACCCGGGGTCGCGCCACTCGAAGCCGGCGCCGATGAAGACCTGGTCCAGGCCCTCCTCCTCGGCCTGCCGCTTCACGAGGCCCGAACCGGGAACGACCATCGCGGTCACGGTCGACGCGACGCGCTTGCCCTCGACGATCTTCGCCGCGGCCCGCAGGTCCTCGATCCGCGAATTCGTGCACGACCCGAGGAACACTCGGTCAATCGCGATGTCCTCGATGCGGGTGCCCGCCTTGAGGTCCATGTACTTCAACGAGCGCTCGGCGCCTTCGCGCTTCTGCGGTGAATCGAACGTCTCGGGGTCCGGCACGGTGCTGGTCACGGCCACGCTCTGCGCCGGGTTCGTCCCCCAGGTGACCGTCGGCACGATGTCCTCGCCGCGCAGCACGAGCTCGCGGTCGAACGTCGCGCCCTCGTCGGTGGCGAGCAGCCCGTGGCGCGGCGAGGCCGGATCGGTGATCACCAACTGGCCGCCGTTGGTGTAGCGGGCGACGAAATCGCGGTCGTAGAGCCCCTGCTCGATCATCTCGCGCACGAGCGCCAGCAGCAGCGCGCCGTCGGTGCCGGGCCGGATCGGCACCCATTCGTCGGCGATCGCCGAGTAACCGGTGCGCACCGGGTTGACGGAGACGAAGCGGCCGCCGGCGCGCTTGAACTTCGAGATCGCGACCTTGAGCGGGTTCGAGTGGTGGTCCTCGGCGGTGCCGAACAGGACGAACAGCTTGGCGCGCTCCAGGTCCGGGCCGCCGAACTCCCAGAACGAGCCGCCTATGGTGTAGATCATGCCCGCGGCCATGTTCACCGAGCAGAAGCCGCCGTGCGCCGCGTAGTTGGGGGTGCCGAACTGGCGCGCGAACAGGCCGGTCAGCGCCTGCATCTGGTCGCGCCCGGTGAACAGCGCGAACCGCTTCGGAT
>CADEHD010000216.1 GCA_902827055.1 uncultured Chloroflexota bacterium
CTCCCAGTCGGCGGAGTTCACCCTGGTAATCAACCGCGCGACTGCCGGCGCCATCACCGTGAACTTCGGTGCGATGGCCGGCAACACCGCCTCGTTCGGCTCGCCGTACCTCTGCGAGGTCGGCCCGACGACGACCTGCACGGCTGGGGCGCTGAGCTCGGTCACGCTCCCGGCGGCCAGCGGCGTGAGCTACCTCGAGGTGTTCGTGCCGGTGCTGTCGTCCGCCACTGCCGGCCACGTGATCACGCTGCCCGTGCAGGTGGTCGGTGGTCCGCAGGTGGTGCTCAGCACTCGCGTCCGGGCACCCGGTGACTTCGCCACCTCTGGTCTGAACTCCATCCTCAACGGTGGTGGATTCAACTTCGTGGATGGCAAGGCCGTGACCTCGCGTCACAACGCCGACCCGGCCGACAACAGCCTGAACCCGTGGGGCTTCGCGGGGAACCCGGTCGTGCCGTCCAGCACGAACTCGGGCCAGAACCCCGTGTCGCTCTCGTCGCCGCTGCAGTGCACCAGCTGCCACAACCCGCACGGCACGGAGAACTACCGCATCATCAAGGAGTCCGTGAACGGCACCCAGGTGAAGGTCCAGGCCTTCTTCGGTGGTGCGTTCACGAAGCAGGAAGGTGCGCGCGGCCTCGAGGTCGGCGCTCCGAACGACAAGTACATCCGCGAGTACTACGGGTCGTCCGGTGCGGGCGGCACGGGTGACGCGACCAGCGCGGGTGGTGGACTGGCGACGCTGTGTGGCGCGTGCCACACCGCCTACCCCTCGACCGGTGCATCGGTCGCCTGGACCGGCGGCTCGCCGAACGTGACCCACTACCGGCACAAGACTGAGATGTTCTACCGCGACTGGGCGAACCCCGACACGGGCCGCCTGTCGACGAACCCGGAGAACAACCCGCTGCCCGGATTCCCGAACCTGCGACTCGCGAGTAACGGGACGATCGCGGACGGCATCGTGACCTGCCTCACGTGCCACCGGGTGCACGGCACCGCAACCACGATGAATGGCTACGCGCTCAAGCCCAGCACCGCGGCGCTCACGCCCGGCGCGGACACCGGGCTGGCCGATGAGGACCTGACCCCCTCGCAGGGTCTGGACCACACGAACCGGCTGAGCCTGAGCACGCTCCTCTTCACGGACAACCGTGGGATGTGCGAAGCCTGCCACCAGTGGGGCTTCACGACTCCGAGTGGCGCGCCGTAACCATGCGCAGCGTTCATCAGCAGGAGTCCAGGTGTTGACCTGACAGGGAGGGGGGCAGACCGCGAGGTCCGCCCCCCTCGCCGGGCCGCTAGACAGCGGGGGACCGCGGGCAGGGTCGACCATGACGACCATGAGGAGCGACACGATCGGGCAGGACTCGGTGGTGGAGCACGTCGCATCGAGTGCCCGCCGCGACGGCGGGTCCTTTGCGCTCGTGACTGCCGTAGTCCTGCTCGTGGCGCTCGCCGTGGTAGCCGAGGTCGCCCCGCCTGGGGGTGCTCGCGGGCTCCGCCCTGCCTCGGTGCCCGCATCCCTGGCGCATGAGGCCACGATGGGGCCCGTGGAGCGGCCGGCCGG
Source organism: uncultured Chloroflexota bacterium (assembly GCA_902827055.1). Taxonomy (GTDB): domain Bacteria; phylum Chloroflexota; class Dehalococcoidia; order UBA2979; family UBA2979; genus RBC038. The sequence goes on from CADEHD010000216.1 coordinate 1,571, forward strand.
CCTCGCGGTCGGTCCCGACGGCACCGTGCACGTCGTCGACGCCGAGATCCGCCACGTGACCACCTACACGCGAGACGGCGTCCGGGTCCGCGACCTCGGCGTCGCCCCCGAGGACGGCGCACCGGCCCCCGGCCAGCTCGGGAATCCCCTCGGCGTGGCCGTGGATGGCGCCGGGACCGCCTACGTGTCCGACCTCGCGACGGGGCGGATCTCGATGTTCGCCGGTGGGCGCTACACCGGGGAGTTCGCGGCCACGTCGATGGCGGCGTCTGGCGCGCGTGCGGGCATGCTCGCGGCGACGCCCGAGGGCTTGCTCGTGTGCGACATCGCGCTGCACCGCGTGCTCCGGATCGGGTGGGACGGGGCGGTACTCGGAGTCCTCGCGGCGCCCGCCGACGACCCGCTGAGCTACCCGAACGGCGCCTGGGCGGACCCGAGTGGGCGCGTGTTCGTGTCCGATACCAACCACGACCGCATCGTCGCGTTCGATGCGAGCGGCGGCTTCGAGGGCACCATCGCCCGGGGAATCACGAACCCCCGAGGCATCGTGGGTGACGGCCGCGGCCGCCTGTATGTGGCCGCCACGCTTGCGGACGCCGTGTTCGTCATCGACGCGCGGAGCGGCGCCATCGTCGATCGGGTGGTGAGTGTCCGCGGGACCGGGCTCAGCTTCCCGACGGCGGTCGCCCTCGACGGCGACCGACTGCTGGCAACCGACCGGGGTGCCCCCGGGCTCCACGTGTGGCGTATCGAGGGGGACGAAGGAGTGACGAAGTGAATAGCCTGCCGATCCGGCGACTCGGCCGCGGGAGCATCCTGCTGGCGATGGCCGCGCTGGTGACCCTGGTGGTCGCGCGTCCGCAGATCTTCGGCACTGGCGAAGCGACCTCCGGAACGCGGGGACTGCCCCGCGCAGACGCGAACGTCGCTCGGACCCAGCCGGCGCCCACCGAAGCTGGCCATGCTGGCGCGGTCGCCGCCGCCCAGGCAGCCGCCCCCGTCGCGGCGACGCCATCGCCGGAGATAGTGGCGACGTTCGAACGGCTCAGCGCGCGTATCGAGGCCGACGCGCGGGACACGGACGCCTGGATGGAGCTCGGGGCGCTGCTCGTCGACGCAAACGACCCATCGCGCGCCGCCGAGGCGTACGCGGCAGCCGCGGACCTCGACCCGGGGCGCGCCGCGGCTCATGCCGCGCTCGGGCGGGCGTTGCTGTTCCAGGGCATGGTGCACGTCGGTCGGATTGAGCTGCGGCGGGCGCTGGAGCTCGACGGGACGCTGGCGCAGGCACACCTCGACCTGGGAATCACCTACTCGCACGCCGTGCCCGCGGACCTCGATGCGGCCCGGGCGGCGTGGGGCCGGGCCGTGGAGCTCTCACCCGACACCGAGGTGGGGCGCCAGGCCCGCGAGTACCTCACCGCGTACGCGGAGGGCGCCGACGGTTCGCGCCGCCCGCCGGGTCACTAAGGGGAGCGGGATGCATCGGCGGGCGGGGGTCTTCGAGGGCAGCCTGGCACCGGGGCGGATCGCCGCCGCGGTCGCCGTGCTGCTCGTGCTGGCCGTGGCGACCGCGCTTGTGCGCGGCAGCGTCGAGGCGGCGCCGTCGCAGCAGTTCCTCCACACGGCCGCCGTCACCGTCGGTGGGAGCACGTACCGCACCCTGAGTTCCGCCGGGGCGGCCGGGACCCTCGGCACCGTGACCACCTCGCTGGGCACGACGTACACCACGTTCGCGTCGGGAGGCGTCTCCCTGTTCGCGTCGACCGCCGTCCCGGCGGGCGAGACGTGGTCGATCGCCGGGTCGTGGACGTTCGATGTCTGGGTGCGCACGAACGACCGCGCCGACTCGAGGGTGCGCGCGCGCGTGTACCGCATCGCAGCGGATGGGACCGCGACGCCGGTGACCACGACGGGGCCGTCGCCCGCGACCGGCTTCACGCGCGTCGAGACCACCTACACCCGCTTCACCTGGAGCGCGGCCGTGCCGGCCGGCACCACGCTCGCCACTGGGCAGCGGTTCGGCGTCGACTTCCAGATCCAGACGGACGGCGACCCCGGGACCGCGACGCTCGGCTTCGACACCTCCGCGCAGAACTCGGGGGTCACCGCGCAGGTTGCCGTGGCCACGCTCCCGGGGGCCCCGACGGCCGTGACCGCGGTGCCCGGGGCTGGCGAGGCGACCGTCAGCTGGACCGCGCCAGCCTCGGACGGGGGGAGCCCGATCACGAGCTACACGGTGACCTCGAGTCCCGACGGGCTCACCGCGACCACTCCGAACGGGGTGACCACGACGGCAGTCGTGACGGGGCTGACGAACGGCACCCCGTACACCTTCACCGTCACCGCGACGAACGCCAACGGGACCGGGCCCGCGTCGGCGCCATCGCCGCCGGTGACGCCCTCGGTGCTGCCGGGCGCCCCCACGGCCGTGACCGCCGTGGCGGGCAACGCGGACGCCACCGTCTCCTGGACGGCACCCGCCTCGACGCCGGGCGTGACGATCACGAGCTACACCGTGACCTCGA
>CADEHD010000217.1 GCA_902827055.1 uncultured Chloroflexota bacterium
CATCTCCCTGCCCCTGCATCCCGGGCTGGACGACGGCACGGTCCGCGAGGTCGCCGAGGGGCTCGCCCACACCGCGACGGCCCTCGGGGTGCTCGCCGCGGGCACAGCCAACGTCTGGGCCCACGAGGCGCGCCTGCCGCTGGTGCTCGCCCCGGCGCTCGCGCAGGCGGTGCGCGGGCGGCGCGTGCGCATCGATACCGGTCTCGCGAACGGGCGGCGCTTCCTGCTGATGTGCAGCGCCGGCCTCGACGCCACCACGGTCCGCGCGATGGAGGGCAGTGGCGCCAAGCGCGCGTTCGGCCGCCTTGCGTACGCGGCCGCGGGCGTGCGGCGTGCGGCGGGCACGCCCGGGGCACGCGCGACCATCGAGGTCGACGGCGTACGCCTCGAGCGCGCGGTGCTGATGGCGGTGGCAGGCAACTCGCGGCTGTTCGGGATGGTGGCGCAGGTCACGGCCGACGCACGCGTCGACGACGGACTGCTCGACGTCTGTGTGCTGTCGACGGACCGCGTCGATGGCCCCGCGCACCGCCTCGGGCTGGCGTGGGCGGCGCTCCGGGGACAGCTGCCCCGGCTCGCCGAGCGCGGGCACGCCGGAGTGGACTACCTGCGCGCGCGCCGGATACGCATCGACGCGCCGGTGCCCCTCGATGTGCAGGCGGATGGGGACTGGATCGGCCAGACGCCGGTCGTCATCGAGGTGGACCCGGCGTCGCTCTGGGTCCTGGTGCCACCCGCGCCGAATCCCCTCTGGACGAGCTGAGGAGTCGGCGCGCCGAGTCCGAGGTGCGTGCCGCTAGCCCTGACCGGCTGCCGCCGGATCGGCAATGACGACAACGCGCCCGGCGTGCACTCGGGCGGCGGGGACGTCCCCGCCCTCGACCAGGGCGCGCAGCGCCTCGCGCTTCTCGGCGCCAGTCACCAGGAACAGCGCCACTCGCGAGGCGGAGAGCACGGGCAGGGTGAGCGTGAGCCGCGTGTAGTCGGGGCGATCCACGCGCACCACGAGGCGCGCCGCCTCCTCGAGCGCGGCGTCGCCGGGGAACAGCGACGCCGTGTGCCCGTCGGCACCCAGGCCGAGGATCGCGAGGGCTGGCGCGACGGTGGGGCCCAACCGCTGGGTGAGGAGCTGCTGGTAGGGGAGGGGGGGGCGGGGGGCGAAGGGGGTGGGGTGCAGTCGGGGGCGGGGCCGCATACCGCGGAGCGCCCGTTGCACCATTCCGAAGTTGAGCGCGGGGCTCTCCGGCGGCACGCAGCGCTCGTCGCTGAAGTAGCACTCGATGTCAGCCCAGGGCAGGTCGAGCTCGCGGAAGCGGGCGTAGAGCGGGCTCGGCGTGCGCCCTCCACCGAGGACGATGGTGCGCGGTGACGCTGCCCCGATGATCTCCAGCGCCGCGTCGACCCAGTCGGCCGTGACGATGACCTCGGGCCTGACGGGCGATGGCACCGGCTGCGTGGGCGCGCTCGAGGGCGTGCTCGTGGACTGAGATGGGTGCGGGCTGGTGGTCATGCGTGTGTGTGCCATTCGCGCTGGCCGATAAGGTCATCGGCGGCCTGGGGTCCCCATGTGCCCGCCGCGTACGGGTGCACGGGCGGCGGCTCGTCGAGCAGTGGTTGCAGCACCTCCCACGAGCGCAGCACGTTGTCCTGGCGCAGGAACAGCATGGGGTCACCATCCATCGCGTCGTAGAGCAGGCGCTCGTAGGCCTCGGCGGGCTCGGTCATGAACGACTCGCCGTAGCGGAAGCGCATCTGCACGGGCCGCGTCGAGATCTCCGGGCCGGGGACTTTCGCGTTGAACATCAGCGAGATGCCCTCGTCGGGCTGGATGCGCATCACGAGGTGGTTCGAGCGGCGCTCCTGCGCCTCGAGGCCCGCACCCTCCCAGAGGGCGACCGGCGGCTCGCGGAACGACACCAGCACTTCGGTCATGCGCGCTGGCAGGCGCTTCCCGGTACGGATGAAGAACGGCACACCCGCCCAGCGCCAGTTGTCGATCTCGGCCCGGAGGGCGACGAACGTCTCGGTTCGAGACGTCGCCGGCACGCCGGTCTCCTCGAGGTAGCCACGCGCCCTGGTGCCGTCGACCGTCCCGGCGGTGTACTGCCCGAATACGGCGTCCTGTGGGCGGATGGGCCGGAGCGCATGGAGGACGCGCGCGCTCTCGTCGCGGAGGGCCGCGGCCGTGAACTGGGCGGGGGGCTCCATGGCGAGCAGCGCGAGGAGCTGGAGGGCGTGGTTCTGCACGATGTCGCGCAGCGCCCCCACGTCGTCGTAGAACGCGGCACGCCCGCCGGCACCGATCGACTCGGCGACAGTGATCTGCACGTGGTCGATGGCGTCGCGGCTCCAGACGCGCTCCCAGACGGCGTTGCCGAACCGGAACACGGCGATGTTCTGGACGGTCTCCTTGCCCAGGTAGTGGTCGATTCGGAAGATCTGCTCCTCCGAGAAGTGCTTGCCGAGTTGCTCGTCCAGAGCGCGCGCGGAGGGCAGGTCGAACCCGAACGGCTTCTCGAGGACGATGCGACTGCCCTCGATCAGCCCGTTCTCGCGGATCTCCTCCAGGACGGCCGGCACGGCGTTCGGCGGGATCGCGAGGTAGATCAGTCGCTGCGACTGCGTCGCGTGCTTCGCGGCGAGGCCGATCCCACCCTTGCCGCGCGGGACGTACACGAAGCGCGGCGCGAGCTCACGCCACGCCTCGTCGAAGAGCGTGCGGCGCGCCCCTGAGCGAATCGCGTTCGCGGCGCGCAGGCGGAAGGTCTCGTCGTCGGTGTCCTCGCGCGCGTAGCCGATCACGCGTCCGGCGTTCGGCATCAGGCCATCGAGAAACAGGTCGTAGATCGCTGGAATGAGCTTGCGGCGGGCCAGGTCGCCCGTCGCGCCCACGAGGATGAGGTCCTGGTCGAGCGGCGGGTGCAGCGTGAAGGAAGACGCGGGCAGGTGCGTGGCGGGGCGAGGGTCCTCGACACCGTCGTGGTCCGCGTCCCAGCCGGTGGTCTGCGCGCCCTCCCAGCGCACGCCCGTCATGCGGGCGGTGCTGCCTGCACGGCGTGCCCACCGAACTCGTTGCGCAGCGCCGCGATGAGGCGCATCGACAGGGCGTTGTCGTCGCGCGAGCTGAAGCGCGCGAAGAGTGACTGCGCGATGACACCGGCCGGGACGCCTCGGTTGACGGCCTCCAGCACGGTCCAGCGACCCTCGCCGGAGTCGTCGACGTATCCACGCAACCCCTCGAGCTGCGGGTCCTTCGCCAGGGCGCGCTCGGCCAGCTCCAGCAGCCACGAGCGGACCACGCTCCCGTGGTTCCACAACGCGGCTACCTGGTGCAGGTCGAGATCGAAATCCGACTTCGCGAGCAGCTCGAAACCTTCGCCGTACGCCTGGAGCAGCGCGTACTCGATGCCGTTGTGCACCATCTTCGTGTAGTGGCCGGCGCCAGCCGGACCGACGTGCGCGAACCCGTCCTCGGGCGCCAGCGCGCGGAACATCGGCTCGATGCGCGAGACGGCAGCCGGCGCGCCGCCCACCATCATGCAGAAGCCCACCTCGAGGCCCCAGACGCCGCCGGAGACGCCCGCGTCGATGAAGTCAACGCCCCGCTCGGCAGCCATCTGCGCCCGGCGCACGGAGTCATGGAAGTTGCTGTTCGCCCCCTCGATCAGGACGTCCCCGCTCGAGAGCAGGGTCAGCGCCTGGAGGAATGCCTGCTCGGTGGGCTCGCCCGAGGGCAGCATCAGCCAGAGCGCCCGCGGGGCCGCAAGCTGGTCGACCAGCGCAGCCAGCGAGGGCACATCGGAACGTCCCGGGTCGGCGTCGAAGCCAACCACCTCGTGCCCGGCGCGCCGCAGTCGCTCCGCGATCCCGGCACCCATTCGTCCGAGTCCGACCAGCCCGAGTTGCACGGCGGATTCCCTTCGAGCTCGTCAGTCGCCCATCCACCGTAGAACCTCGGCACGCCGCGCGGCATCGGGGGTTCGCCGACAGGGAACCCACGACCCGGCCCGTGCCGGCCGGAGTCAGGCCAGCGACCCAAGCCCCGCGAGGGTGGCGCGCGCCGCGC
>CADEHD010000218.1 GCA_902827055.1 uncultured Chloroflexota bacterium
CTCGGGGCACACCTTGGTGCAGCACTTGGTGATGTTGCAGTAGCCGATGCCGTGCTGGTCCTTGAGTGCCGGCACCCGGTCGGCGGTGTCGAGCGGGTTGGTCTCGAGGGCGGCCGCGTAGACCAGCAGGCGCGGCCCGATGAACTCCTCGTGCTTGCCGTGGTCGCGCAGCACGTGACAGACGTCCTGGCACAGGAAGCACTCGATGCACTTCCGGTACTCCTGCACCCGGTCGATGTCGCGCTGGGCCATGCGCCAGGTGCCGTCGGCGGCGTCGGCCGGCCGCGGCGTGAACTTCTGGATGGTCTTCTTCTTCCGGAAGTTCCACGACACGTCGGTGACCAGGTCCTTGATCAGCGGGAACGTGCGCATCGGCTCGACGGTGACCGGCTCGTTGAGGTCGAGCGTGTTCAACCGGCACATGCACATCAGCTTGGGCCGGCCGTTGATCTCGGCGGAACACGACCCGCACTTGCCGGCCTTGCAGTTCCACCGCACCGCGAGGTCCGGCGCCTGGTGCGCCTGGAGCAGGTGCACCACATCGAGGATCACCATGCCCTCGCCGTACTCGACGTCGTACTCCCGGTAGTCGCCGTCGTCCTCGCCGCGCCAGACGCGAAGGTGAGCGGTGGGCATCTGCCTATCCCTCCTCGAACAGCTGCTGCAGTTCGGCCGGCATCTCGGGCTTGGCCTCGACGGTCACGCTGACGGAACCGTCGGCCGCCAGGCGGGACACGACGTTGCGGCTCTCCCACTCCTTCACGGCCGTGGGGTAGTCGTCGCGGGTGTGGCCGCCGCGGCTCTCCTTGCGCTCGATCGCGCTCCGGGTCGTGGCCTCGGCCAGCAACAGCATCGAGCGCAGGTCGACGGTGAGGTGCCAGCCGGGGTTGTACTGCCGGTTGCCCTCGACGCCGATCCGAGTCGCGCGCTGCTTTAGCTCGTCGATCTTGACCAGTGCCTGCTGCAGGTCCTCTTCGACGCGGATGATTCCGACCAGCGCCTGCATGCTGTCCTGCAGCTCGCGCTGGATGGTGTAAGGGTTCTCGGTGCCCGGGTTGTCGAAGCCCGAGAGAACCTCGCGGGCCTCGGCGTCGATCTCCTCGCCGGACACGCCCGGCTGGCTTCCGAGGCGCGCCGCGTACGCCGCGGCGTGCTCGCCGGCGCGCTTCCCGAACACCAGCAGGTCCGACAGCGAGTTACCCCCCAGGCGGTTCGAGCCGTGGAGGCCGGCAGCGGCCTCGCCGGCGGCGAACAGCCCCGGCACGGTCGTCTCCGCCGAGTCCGCCTCGACGCGCACGCCGCCCATGATGTAGTGGCACGTCGGCCCGACTTCCATCGGCTCCTTCGTGATGTCCACGTCCGCCAGCTGCTTGAACTGGTGGTACATGCTCGGCAGGCGACGCTGGATGTAGTCGGCATCGCGACGCGATGCGATGTCCAGGAACACGCCCCCGTGCGGGCTACCGCGGCCGTTCTTCACCTCGTAGTGGATCGCGCGCGCCACCTCGTCACGAGGCAGCAGGTCCGGCGTGCGCCGCGCGTTCACCTTGTCGGTGTACCAGCGGTCGGCCTCCTCCTCGGTGTCCGCGGTCTCCTTCGCGAACATCGGCGGGATGTAGTCGAACATGAAGCGCTTGCCGGTGCTGTTGCGCAGGGTGCCGCCATCACCACGCACGCCCTCGGTGACCAGGATGCCGCGCACCGAGAGTGGCCAGACCATCCCCGTCGGGTGGAACTGGATGCACTCCATGTCGATCAGGTCCGCCCCCGCGCGCGCCGCCAGCGACTGTCCGTCGCCGGTGTACTCCCAGGAGTTCGAGGTGATCGAGTACATCTTCCCGATGCCCCCGGTCGCGAGAACGATGGCCTTGGCCTTGAAGAGGATGAACTTCCCGCTCTCGCGCCAGTAGCCGAACGCGCCGCTGATGCGGTTCCCGTCCTTGGTCAGCTTCGTGATCGTGCACTCCATGAACACGTCGATGCCGCGATGCACGGCGTGCTGCTGGAGGGTGCGAATGATCTCGAGGCCGGTGCGGTCCCCGACGTGCGCGAGCCGTGCGTACCGATGCCCACCGAAGTCGCGCTGGAGGATGCGCCCGTCCGGGGTGCGGTCGAACAGCGCGCCCCACTCCTCGAGCTCCAGGACGCGCTCAGGCGCCTCCTGGGCGTGGATCTGCGCCATCCGCCAGTTGTTGAGGAACTTGCCGCCGCGCATCGTGTCGCGGAAGTGGACCTGCCAGTTGTCCTCGGGGTAGACGTTCCCGAGGGCCGCTGCCACGCCGCCCTCAGCCATCACGGTGTGAGCCTTGCCCAGCAGTGACTTGCACACGAGGGCGGTCCGTGCCCCGCGTGCCGACGCCTCGATGGCGGCGCGCAGCCCAGCGCCACCGGCTCCGATGACGACTACGTCGTAGTCGTGGGATTCGTATTCCGCCATCCGCTCCTCCGGGCAGCGCCACAGCCTCGCGAGGCCGGGCGGCCGTCTCCCTAGCTCTGATCCAGGCCCTCGAGGTCGCGCGCGCTCAGAACTGCGACCACGTGTTGAGGTCGGTGATGACGCCACCCGCGACCAGGTGCACGTAGAGGTCGGTCAATCCCACGAAGATCATCGAGATCCACGCCCACTTGCGGTGGTTCTCGTTGGCGATCGTGAAGATCTCCCACAGCCGGCGGCGCAGCATCCGGAACGGGCTCGCAGTGAACCGGTTCAGGCCGCCAGCGACGAAGTGGCGGAACGAGTGGCACCCGATGGTGTACAGCGTCAGCAGCACCGCGTTCGCCGTCAGGATGATCGAGCCGACGCCGATGCCGACCTCGCCACCGACCTGCCCACCCAGCCAGAACGACTTGAACGCGCCGTAGAACAGGAAGATCGGGAACACGATCGCGACGTACATCGCATACCGATGCAGGTTCTGCAGGACCAGCGGGAAGTCCTTCTCGCCGGTGTAGCTCTTCGCCGGCTCGGCGACGGCGCAGCCGGGCGGGCTGCGGAAGAACGCCCGGTAGTACGAGCGCCGGTAGTAGTAGCAGCTCGTGCGGAACGACAGCGGCGCCCAGAGGATCCAGATCGCCGGCGAGAACCACTCGGGCAGGCCCTGGACGCGAATCAACGGCTCGAAGTACGGCGACAGGTACGTCGCGTGCCCGTTCACGACGCCGGCCTCGAAGGGCCAGTAGTCGCCGAGGAACGCCGAGACCGTGGTGTAGGCGCCGAAGGCACCCAGACCGACGATGATCAGCAGCGGCTCGAGCCACCAGCGGTCCTGCCGGTGGGTCTGCCCGTAGCGCCGTTGGATCGCCTCCATGTTGCGCACTCGGCGCGTGGTGCCAGCCGCTTGAGCCATCGTGCCGCCTGTCCGCCAGCTATCTGATAGGGGCGCATGACGCCCCGCGAGGACTTTCCTGCTAGCTGCTTGTCCGGTCAAGCCCGAGACGAGGACGCAGGGTCGTGTCGACCGTCACGCCGCCCGACCGCGAGCGGCGATGCGCGACCTCGCGCTCCCGTGGCACGGAGCCGACCTCGCGCGCTGCACCCCATCGACGAGCGACACGCGTCCTCACTACCCCCACGCGCCGTCCGACTTGCTCGAGCCGATCTGCTCACGTTAACGTGAAGGTGTGAGGCTCCCCCGTACCTTCGACTCGCTCACCATCCGCGACTACCGCCTGCTCTGGCTCGGCCAGGTCAGCACGTCGATGGGCCAGTGGATGGACCAGGTGACGCGCGGCTGGCTGATCTACCAGATCACGGGCTCCGCGGCCCAGCTCGGGCTCGCCACGGCCATGCGAGGGCTGCCGCTCCTGTTCTTCGGCGTCATCGCGGGCGCCCTCGCGGACCGTTCCGGGCGCAAGGTGCAGCTCGTGGTCGCCCAGACGACCAACGCGGCCTTGAACGCGATCCTCGCGACGCTCGTGCTCACCGGGAACGTGCAGCCGTGGCACGTCTACGTCAGCGCATTCCTCGCCGGGACCGTGCAGGCGTTCCAGCAGCCCGCCCGCCAGACGCTGGTGTCCGACA
>CADEHD010000219.1 GCA_902827055.1 uncultured Chloroflexota bacterium
GTCGGCCCCACGCAAACCCTGGTAAACGCGGCCCACGGCGCGAACATCAAGCCGGTCCTCGAGGCCTCCCTCAACGAATGGCAGCGCGAGCTCGACCGCAACGCGACCTCGGTGTTCGTCGCCAGCCAGTCCGTCGGCCGCCGCATGGTCGAGCGCGGCTACGGGCGCATCGTGAACCTGGTCTCCGTGCTCCACGACCGTGGCGTGCCGAACGCAGCCCTCTACGGCGCGTCCCAGGGTGCTGTCCTCGGCCTGACGAAGTCACTCGGTCTCGAGTGGGGGCGCAACGGCGTCACCGTGAACGCCCTCGGGCTTGGGTTCTTCGACGACGTACCGGGCATCCAGTCCGACGAGGCGGTGCACGCGGTCCTCGAGCGCTACATCCCGCTGCGGCGCCTCGGCACGCCCGCCGACCTGCAGGGGCCGCTCATCTACCTCTGCTCCGACCTGGCCGCCTTCGTGGATTCCGAGGTGTTCATGGTCGACGGCGCCATCCAGGTGCACGCCTAGCCGGGGTACCGCCCCACCGACGTCAGCGAGGGCGCCCTTGTGCGGCGCCCTCGCTGACGTCGGCGCCCTGCCGCCCCCTAGTCCGTGCTCGCCAGGATGGTGAGCAGGATCGTCGAGTCGGACACGGCCTCCACCTCGTGCCGTACGCCGGCACCGAGCACGAGCAGGCGTCCCGCAGGCGCGTCGATCACCTCGCCGTCCACGATGAACCGCACCAAGCCCTCCATCACGTGAATCGTGGTCGGCGCGCTCGTCGCGTGCGCCTCGAGGGCTGCCCCAGCGCCCAGGCCCATCGCCACGACGCGAACGCCACGGCCGTGCGTGAGCGTGGTGGAGCGCCGCACCTCGGTTGAAACCCGCGAGCGCACCTCTGCCAGGGACTGCCCGGTGTCCACCAGTTCGTGGGTCATCGTGACCCCCGCGCCGCAGTCCGAGCCGCCGGGCTCGCCTGGCCCGCCGCGGCCGACTCGGGCCTCGCTACGACCTCGCCGGCTGGCGCGCGCAGGATGCCCCACACCTCGATGGCGGTCAGCGCGAGCGCGAGTGCCCAGAGCCCGTACGCGGCCGCGTGCAGCGTCGCCTGCTGGTCGCCCAGGAAGATACCGGTCCAGAGGAGCAGGCTCCCCCCGTGAAGCGCAGCCAGGGTGATCCACGACCCACCGAGACGCGCCTCGCGACCCGGCTGCTGCTCGCGCCGGAGTGCGAACGGGAGCACCGCGACCGCGACCTGCAGCACCCAGCCGTACACCAGCGCCTGGGGTGCGTTCGCCTCGACGGCGGCACCCGGGAACCCCGGAACCGCCAGCACGACGAACGGCGCGAACGCGACGGGCGCCAGCATCCACACATACCCGATCACGATGTGCCAGACGCCGGGCTCGGCCAGCAGTCGCGTCCCGCGCAGCGCCACCACCACGTTCGCGAGCAGCCACAGCGTCGACGCGAGGTGCATGAGCAGGCCTGGCACCGTCACCAGCGTCGAGCCGAGCCACGGCCCCAGCACCAGTCCGGTGGCGCCCAGGGTCATCAGCCAGTAGATCGCCCGCAGCGAGCCGGGCCACGCCAGCTCTCGCCCGGACCACCGGGGCATCAGATCCACCAGCAGGCCTGCGACCGCCAGCGACACCAGACCCCAGCTGTTCGCGTGCACGTGCACCTCGATGGGGACCTTGATCCGCAAGGGCGTCGCCCAGTTGAAAAGCAAGCCCGTCCCCACGGTGATCCCGAAGAGGAACATGACCAGCCCGGTCACGTAGAACCACTGCCCGGTAGGTCGCCCGCCTGCGCTCGGAGCGGCGCCGGTCTGCGCCTGGGTCAGCTCTCCGATCAGCATCGCGGTCGCGAGGAACACCATGGTTCCGCCCGCGTAGGTCACCCACTGGTTGACGGACGGGATCCCGACGAGCAGCGCCAGGATGCCGCCGTTGAGCAGGAGGAACTGCCCCCACGAGGTGCCAGCACGTGGTGCCGAGGCTCCCCCGCGCACAAGCCCGGGGAGCAGCCCGAACAGCAGCTCCGTCGCGATTCCGAGCGTGATCAGATGGACTCGCAGCCACCGGATCCCGGCGAATGCCGGCTGCTGCCCCGCCTGCACCAGCCCGACGTCCACGGCCATCAGGCCGGCCAGCATCGTGAACAACGCGGCCATCAGGAAATGTGGGTTCACGTTCCACCTCCGAAGCTCACACCACTGCGGCCTCAGCATGGCGATCGGTGCCTGGGATTGCCCCGACTTTTGTCGGATGTTCCAGGGACCCGCTCCGACGACTTGCCGCCGCTGGGAGCGCCGTCCGCCCCGGTCGGCACGCCCCGGCGACTACGATTGACGTGTGGACGATGACGACCGGCGCCACCTCATCGACCAGCTCGCGCTGGTGCCGGTCTTTGCGCACCTCACCCGGGACGCCCTCGAAGGGCTTGCTCGCCTCGCCACGCCCCGCGAGTACGCTGCGGGTGAGGTCGTGTTCCTCGAGGGCGACCCGCCCGCAGGCCTCTTCGTCGTCGACTCGGGCCGTATCAAGGTCGTGAAGACGTCACCCCAGGGGCGCGAGCACATCCTCGATCTGCTGGCGCCGGGGCAGCCCGCGAACGCGGTCGGGGTGTTCGCCGACCGCCCGAACCCGGCCACGGCGGTGGCCCTCGAGGCGGCCCGCGTGTGGCTCATCCCGCGCCAGTCCGCGCTGGCGCTGCTCCGCTCGGACCCGGAGTTCGCACAGCGGATCATCGAGGACATGGCGACCCACATGGTCCACCTCGTCGAACTGGTGGCGGACCTCTCGCTGCGCTCGGTGCTGCAGCGGCTCGCGAAGCTCCTCCTCGCCGAGGCGGAGGGCGATGTCCTCGTGCGACCGCGCTGGTTCACCCACCCCGAGCTGGCCGCCCGCCTCGGGACGGTCCCGGACGTCGTGCAGCGGGCGCTGGCCCGCCTCGGTGGAGATGGACTCGTCGAGGTCGATCGTCGGGAGATCCGGATCCTGGACCGCGCTGCCCTCGAACGTCTGGCCGACTGACCGCGGGGCGCCCCACCCGTCAGACGGCGGCCAGCTCCCGCCGGTAGAGCAGCGAACCAGACTCGGTCGGCAGGAAGCCGTGGCTCTCGAGTGCCATTCGCAGGTCGTCCATCCCGGGCGGGAGCACGGTCTCCACCACTCGGTAGCGCTGCCGTCGCGCCTGCTGCACCGCTGCGTGCAGCAGCGCGTACAGCCCGTGCCCGGCCAGCCGCCGAATCACGGCTGCCCCCTGGTCCCCGCGATCGAGCGCGATGCAGCCAAGCACTCGGTCCTGCTCATCGAACGCGACCCACAGCGATCGCCCGGGCGCCTCGTAGTACCCGGTGTCCTCAAGATCGGCGTCGCGAGAGTCCGCCGGCGGGTCATAGCCGGCCTCGAGCAGCGCGCGGGTGACCAGCAGGCGCACCCAGCGCAGGTCCTCGGGGAGGGCCTGCCGCACGTGAATCGCGCCTCGAGGTGACGTTGACATCGAGTCATCCGCTCCAGGGGACAGAGCGCGGCTGGAGTACCTCGCGTACCTGTCCGTCAGCAACCAGCAGGATCTCGTCGATCGCAGCGTAGCTCGCCGGACTCATCCCTCGCAGCGCCTGCGTGGCCAGCTCGGCCTGCATGTGCCCCACGACTTCGAGGAGCACGAGCACACTGAACTCGACATCCCCGCCCGCCGCCCGTTGCTCCACGGCTCGGCGCACGGCGCGACGGAGCCCGCGACGCACGCGCGTCCCATCGTCGGCGTCCGCGGGTGAAAAGGCGCGCGGCGCGCTTACAATCGTGAGTCCCTGCGGCGCGTTGCCGTCGAGCCGCGATACGACCCAGTAGTCGTGCACCGGCACCTCGGTGGCCTCCTGCGGCTGCATCACGGCGGCGCGGTCACGGATCCGCGCGAGGATGATGTCCACCTCGGGCGTCTCATCCGGCAGCCGGAGCAGGTCACGCGCGTCGAGGTGGAACACGCCGGAGATCCCCTCGGAGAGGTGTGCCCACTCCGCCGACAGC
>CADEHD010000220.1 GCA_902827055.1 uncultured Chloroflexota bacterium
GTCGCGAGCGGGCAGCTGGAGGTCACGACGGTGAGGTGACCGCGCGGGTTACACGCGACCGCCGTCAGCCCGTCCAGCGTGGGTCGGCGCGTGCACCGTCGAGCGGCGGCAGCCCGAGCTCGCGCGCCGCCCAGGGGAGCGCGGCCTGCAGCTGCTCCCATTGCACCGTCCGCACTCGCGGCGCTGTGGGGATCGCGGGGACCCCGGCCTGTCCGGCAAAGTACCCGGCGAGCAACGTGGCAAGGCCCTGGCTGTCGGGCAGCAGGGTCCACGGCGCCGGACCACCCTCCCGCCAGAGGGACGGCAGCCACGAGGCGCGATCGAAGAGTTCGGTTCCTCGCGCGTAACCGGGCCAGTCGAGGAGCATCGCGCGGCCGTCGCGGATGCACAGGTTGTCGCTGCGCACGTCGAAGTGCACGAGTCGATCGCCTTCGAGGATGGCCCGCTGGCCCGCCTCGATCAGGGCAGGCAATCCGCGCTCGAGCCACGCTCCCGTCACGAGTCCCAGTCCCAGGAACGGCCGAGGATCCTCGGCGACGCGCAACCAGCCGCTCAAGCGCGAGCGCTGCCCGGCCTCGAGACTGGGCGCACTCTCCGGGGCCGGGCTCGCGGCGACCTGCTCAAGGGTCGCGAGCACCGCCTCGACACGCTGCGGGTCCCATGGTGGCGGCCAGGTCGCGCCGCCGAGGTCCTCGAGGAGCAGGAGGGGCCGCTCATCGCGGTCGTCCCAGCCGAGCATCCGTGGCATGAAGTCGGCGTGAACTCGCTCGTACGCCTCGTGCTCGCGACGGAGCCAGGTCGCGACGGCCGAGGTCTCCGAGTCCGCGCCTGTCTTGGCGAAGGCGCTCGAGCCGCCATCGAGGTGGACGACCCAGCGCTCGGCCGGCGTGTACCCGCGATGCACCGGGGTCGCCGCGATCACCGCGCGCCCGAGCAACGCCTCGATGCGGCGGCGGAGCTCGTCGGTCGGCGCGACGGGCATCCGGTCCCTCAGATCACGGCCTCAAAGCCGGGGAACTCGCCGGTGGCGTCCTCCCAGCGGAAGCGCACGCCATCGACGCGCGCCAGCGTCGGGCCCTCGCGCAGTCGCTCGACGAAGGTGCGCAGGGTCGGCTCGTCGCCCTCCGCGATGACCTCGACGGTGAATCCGTCATCGAGGTTGCGCGCGGAGCCGGTGATGAGCATGCGCACGGCCTCGTCGGCCGCGAACGCGCGGTAGCCGACCCCCTGCACCCGCCCGGTGGCTCGCGCGACGATCCGGCGCACCCGCGCGGGCATCGAGGGCTACGCCCCCACCAGGCCGCGCACGACGTCGTCGACCAGGGCCGGCTCGATGTCGGCGTGGAGGCGCGCGGCGCCGATGCCATCCAGCAGCACGAATCGCGTCCGGCCGCCGCTCACCTTCTTGTCGAGGCGCATGGCCTGGAGCACCGCGCGAGGATCGACGCCCGGCGCCGTGAGCGGCAGTCCGAAGGCGTGCAGGAGCGCGCTCATCCGCCCCGACACGTCCTCGGGGGTGATCCCCAGGCGTGCACCGATGCGCGCGGCACCGACCATCCCGACGCTCACGGCCTCGCCGTGCAGGTACTCGCCGAGGCCGGCGGCGGTCTCGATGCCGTGTCCGATGGTGTGCCCGTAGTTCAGGATCGAGCGGAGGCCGCGCTCCTCGGGGTCGGCGGACACGACGAGCGCCTTGATGCGCGACGAGCGGGCGATGACGGTCGCCAGCAACTCGGGCGGGGCGGTCATCGCGGAGAAGGCGTTGGCGTTGCGCTCGAGCAGCCCGAGCAGGTCCTCGTCGAGGATAAAGGCGTGCTTGATGACCTCCGCGAACCCCTCGATGTACGAACGTCGGGGCAGGGTGGCGAGCACGTCGATGTCGGAGATCACGGCCGCGGGCTGGTGGAACGCGCCGACGAGGTTCTTGCCGGCGGGCAGGTCGACGGCGACCTTGCCGCCGATCGCGGCGTCGTTCATCGCCAGCACCGAGGTAGGCACCTGCACGACGGGCATCCCGCGGAGGTAGGTGGCAGCGACGTACCCCGCGAGGTCGCCGACGACGCCTCCCCCGAGCGCCACGATCACGTCACCGCGCTCGGCGCGTTCCGAGGCGAGCCACGTGTACAGCTCCTGCGCCACGCGCAGCGCCTTCGAGCGTTCGCCGGCGGGAATGACGTACGACGCGCCCGCGATCCCGGCCGCTTCGAAGGTCCGCGCAATGTCGGCGCCGTGCGCCTCGATGACGTGTGTGTCGGACACCAGGAACACGCGGCCGCGCAGCCCAAGCTCGCGCAGGCGCTCGGGGAGGCGAAGGCGCTCACCGGAGCCGACCCAGATCGGGTAGCGCGCCGTGCCGGTGTCGACGGTCGCCGCAGGCACGGGCGGCGCATCGACAACGCCCAACCGCTCGAGTCGCCCGGGCGCCTCGAGCAGGCGTGCGCCATCGGCCGACCAGCGTCCGAGGATGCGGCTCGCGATGTCCGCGGGCGCCAGGCCGAGGCATGGCACCCAGGTGTCCGCGAGCGCGTAGAACGGACGGCGCTCCCACTCGAGCTCCCGCAGCCGGTCCTCGAGGTCCCCGGCCAGCAGGGGCCGGTCGCTGCCGCCGGGATCGGCGCGCAGGCGCCTCGCGATCTCCGCAGGCGGCGCCTGGAGGTAGCAGATGAGTCCGCGTTCACCCAGGGCGCGACGGTTGGCTGCGGCCTGGAAGGCGCCGCCGCCGGTCGCGATGACGGCCGGCTCGTGTGTTGCTGCCTCCGCGACGACACTCGACTCGATCTCCCGGAACGCGGGCTCGCCCCGGCCGGTGATGAGCTGCGCGGGGGTCTGCCCGGTGCGCGCTCGCACCAGGTCGTCTGTGTCGAGCAGCGGCCACCCGAGGCGCGCGGCGAGCTCCGCACCCACCGAGGACTTCCCGACACCACTCAGTCCGACGAGCACGATCTGGCGCGCACGCCGCGGCTCGCGCACCGACTGCGTCGCCTCATTGGCCGGACCGGTCGAGGTCATTGCGTGGATGCCCGGGCGCGTCCGGCGCGAGTTCGCGCAGGCTGCATCAATCGCGGACCACGCGCGGGCCGACGGTGGCCCGGAACGCCTCGAAGTTGCGCCTGAACTCGTCGACGTGGTCACCCCCGAACTTCTCGAGGGCTGCCGTCGCCAGGACGATCGCGAGCATCGCCTCGCCGATCACGCCGGCGGCGGGCACCACGCACGCGTCGGAGCGCTCGTAGAACGACATCGTCTCGTCGCCCGTCAGCAGGTCCGCGGTCGGCATGCGCTGGGGCACGGTCGAGATGGGCTTGATCGCGGCGCGGACGATGATGTCCTCGCCGTTCGTCATGCCGCCCTCGAGGCCGCCCGCGCGATTGGTGGCGCGCTGCCACGTGCGCTCCGACCACTGCTGCCGCGGGAGGATGACGTCCTGCACCTGCGAGCCGCGCAGCGTCGCGTTCTCCCACGCGTCGCCGATCTCCACGCCCTTCACGGCGTGGATCGCGAGGAAGGCCTGCGCGATCCGGCCGTCCAGCTTGCGGTCCCAGTGCACGTGGCTCCCGAGTCCGAACGGCACACCCGAGGCCCGCACCTCGAACACACCGCCGATGGTGTCGTGCGCCTCCTTCGCGGCGTCGATCTCATCCTTCATCCGCTGCTCGACGCTGGCGTCCGCAGTCCGGACCGGCGAGGCGTCCACCGCCGCCCAGTCGATCTCGTCGGCCGGCGGCGGGCTGGACTCGACAGCGCCGACGCGCAGCACGTGCGATCGGATCGTGCCGCCCAGTTCCCCGAGGAGCGCGCGGGCAATCGCCCCGACAGCCACTCGCGCGGCCGTCTCGCGCGCGCTCGACCGCTCGAGCACGGGCCGCACGTCATCGAGGCCGTACTTCTGGGTTCCGGCCAGGTCCGCGTGACCGGGCCGGAGCAGCGTGACTGGCTCAACCTCCTGGTCGACGGGCCCCACGGACATGCGGACCTGCCA
>CADEHD010000221.1 GCA_902827055.1 uncultured Chloroflexota bacterium
TCCTCGGTCAGCTCCTCCAGCGCGTCGACGTTGACCGGGCCGAGCGCGCGAATGTCGGCGCGCAACTGCGCGATCTCCTCGCGCAGCGTCACCACGTCGACAGTCGTACCGCCGCGGATGGGCACGACGTGCGCCGCCGCGGCCAGCTCTGCGTCGGTTGCCTCGGACTCATCGAGCACCTCGGCGGCGTCGCCGGACACCCCCGAGGGCGCCTCATCGGCGACGATCGTCGGCGTCGCCACGCGCACCACACCCTGGGCGTCGACCTCGAACCCATCGTCCTGCAGCTGCTCCTGGATCCGGCTGAGCTGCGAGAGGGCCTGGCGCAGCGCGTTGTCGGACTCGAGCATCGCGCGCTCGGCCGCGAAGAGCCGCTGCTGCGCCGCCTGGCGCTGCTCCTGCAGCGATCGCTCGTCGCGCACCGCCGCGGCCAACGCCTCGCGATGCGGCTCCACCCCGGACGCCACCTGCGCCCGAGCCTCGCTCGTAGCGCCGAGGCGCTCGGCGGCCCCCTTCGAGGCGAGCGACACGTCCTCGTACTCCTGCCGCGTCGCGGCCAGCCGAGCGCGGGCCGCCTCCAGCTGCTCACGCGCCCGGCGAATCGCCGCCTCGCGCTCGGCCCGACGTGTGACCGCCGCCCGATGCGCCCCATCCGCCGCCGCAAGCGCCGCGACCGCGCTTGTCGAGCGCTCCGCCGCCGCGTCGCGTTCGGCCGTCACCGCCTGCGCTCGATCGCGCAGCGTCGCGATGCGGTCGGCCACTCCGCTCAGCTCTTGCTCCGCCGCCTCGCGCCGCTCGACCGCCTGGCGCATCCCATCCTCGTCCGCGCGTTCGCGGAGGGCGCGGCGCACCAGGCGCATGTCGCCGCTCAGCGTCGCGATGCGCCGCCGCGTCTGCTCCGCCCCCTCGCGCTGCTTGCGACGGCGCCCGTCGAGTCCGTCCGCGGCCGCGCGCGCCTCGGTGACCGCGGTGCGCGCGGCGGCATCGGCGCCCGCCGTCGCCTCGAGGCGCGCGCGTGCCAGCTCCAGCTCCGCCTCGATCGCCTCTCGCTGCCCCGGTAGCGCCTCCAGCTCGCGTCGCAGGCTGAACTGCCGCGCGACCTCGCCGGTCTTCCCGCCGAAATAAGAGCCACCCGGACGGAGGAGGATCCCATCCCGCGTAACCACCGAACCGAGTCCGCGCTCGAGCATCTGGCGAGCCGTGGCGACGTCCTCGACCACGATCGTGCGGCCCAGGAGCGAGTCCACAAGCGGCCTGTGCACCGACTCGCAACGCACGAGCCGGGCGGCCACGCCGACCACGCCCCGCTCGTTGAACACGTTGACGGGGTAGAGCTGCGCGACCGACTGCAGCGCGAACACCGTGGCCGTCCCCGCCTCGCTGTCACGGAGGTGGGACAGGGCCGCGAGGGCATCGGCCTCCCGCTCGACCACGATCGCGGACAGCTGCTCGCCCAGCGCCGCCTCGATCGCCTGCTCGAGTCCATCGGGGACGCGCAGCAGCCCCGTCAGCGCACCGACCACACCGCGCAGCGTCGGCTCCGCGCCCGACGCCGCCTCGATGACCGCGCGCGTCCCGTTGTCGCCGCCCACCGCCGCGCCCACGAGCCGTTCGAGGAGCGCCGCGCGCTCGTCGTGCTGCTTCAGCTGCGACTCCGCGGCACGCGCCGCCTCGCGAGCCTCCGCAGTCCGCTGCAGCTGCTCCTCCAGGGCGCGCTCCGCCTCGGCTCGCCGCTCGCGGCTGCGCGTCTCGGTCTCCTCGATCGCCCGGGCCTCCGCATGCAGCTCGCGCGCGCGCACGCCGAGGTCGCGCAGCTCCTGCAGCATGCCCGTGCGCCGCACGCTCGCGCGCTCGCGCTCCGCCTCGATGGCGTTACGTCGCGTTTCGAGCTCAGTCACGCGGCGGCGCGCGTCCGCGAGCTGCGCCTCCAGGCGAGCGCGGCGCGCCTCCGCCTCGCTCACGTCGCGGAGCACCGCCCGCGCCGCCTCATCGGCGGACTGGAGTCCCTCCCGCGCGCGTACACCGGCCGTCCGCGCTTCCTCCACCGCCGCGACCAGCGCCGTGAGTTCGTCGCCGTCACCGTCGACGGCGTCCGGCTCCTGCTCGAGCCTTGCAATCTCCCCCTCGAGGTCGCCGATGCGCGTCGTGAGGAGCTCGAGGCGCTGGTTCGCGAGCGCCACTTCCTGCTGCAGCCGTCGCTCTTCGTCGACCAGCTCGCGCTCACGCGCCTGCAGCACATCGAAGGCCTGGCGCCGTTCGGCCGCGAGCGCGCTCAGCTGCCCGAGACGCGACTCGTGCTCCGTCGCCAGCCGCTGCGCTGACTCGAACTGTTCGACGTGCCGATCGTGCTGCTCGCGAGCGGCGGCCAGCGCCTCGTTGGCGGCCAGCCGCTCGTGCTCGTAGTACACCAGCTGTGCCTCGCGCAGCCGGCTCGCGAGGTCACGAAAGCGCTCGGCGCGCGCCGTCTGACGTTGCAGCGAGCGGATGCGCGGCTCCACCTCGCGAATCAGCATGCGCACGCGCCCGAGGTTGTCGCGGGTCTCCACAAGCCGCCGCTCCGAGAGCGTCAGCTGCTGGCGATGACGGCGGACGTTCGCCGCCTCCTCGATCAGGTCGCGCCGCTCGGAGGGGCGCATCGCCAGCACCTCGTCGACCAGCCCCTGCGACATCATCGCGTACGAGTTCTGGCCGACCTGGGCGCGCCGGAACAGGTCCTGCACGTCCGCGAGGCGCACCTTCTGCCCGTTGATGAGGTACTCGTTCTCACCCGACCGGAAGGCCCGGCGCGTCACGGTGACCTCACCGAACTCGATCGGCATCCACCCGTCCGCGTTGTCGAGGCTGACCGAGACCTCGGCCGCGCCCATCTGCCGGCGCTTGTCGGAGCCTGAGAAGATCACATCCTCGGTCTTGCGCGCGCGCACCTGTCGCGCGGAGGACTCACCCAGCGCCCAGCGAATGGCATCGGCGACGTTGGATTTGCCAGAGCCGTTCGGACCCATGATGACCGTCAGGCCCGGGCCGTATTCGAAGCGCTGACGGTCCGCGAAGGCTTTGAAACCCTGCGCCTCGAGTCGCCTGAGGTACATCCTTGCTCCCCGTTACGTCGAGTCGACTCGACTGGTCCGCCCACCCGTCCCTGCCCGGCGCCGCGCCGCGGCTACTGCCCGGGGTCCTCTCGCGTGGCTGCGCTCGCCGACGTCGCGAATCGCGCGCGCAACACGCCGAGAGCGTGGAGCGCCGCCTCCTTCTCCGCGAGCTGCCGGCTCGCGCCCGACCCGCGCCCGAGCATCTCGTTCTCCATGCGCACCTCGACCGTGAAGGTGCGGTCGTGCTCCGGACCCGCCTCCGCCACGGTGACGTACTCCGGACGCGAGTGCATCCCCTGCGTCAGCTGCTGCAGGTCGCCCTTCGGGTTGAGCACCGGCGCGCCCACGTCCAGGGCATCGACCTCGGCGCCGAGTGTGCGATGGATGAACAGCCGCGCCGGCTCAAGTCCCTGGTCGAGCAACAGCGCGCCCACCACCGCCTCGTAGACCCGCTCCAGGTTGCGATCGCGCGCCCGGCCGCCCGTGGCCTCCTC
The DNA here is from genome assembly GCA_902827055.1 of uncultured Chloroflexota bacterium. GTDB lineage: Bacteria > Chloroflexota > Dehalococcoidia > UBA2979 > UBA2979 > RBC038. Next base: position 3,584 of record CADEHD010000221.1, read on the forward strand.
GCCCTTGCCGAGCAGCAGCGCCTCGCCCAGCCCCAGCGCGCCCGCCACGCGAGCGAGCGTCGGCCCCATGACCAGCTGCGCGCGCCGCTCGGTCAGGCGCCCCTCCGCCTCGAGGGGGTACCGCGCGTACAACGCCTCCGCCACCACCAGCCCGAGGACCGCGTCCCCCAGGAACTCGAGGCGTTCGTTCGTCTCGGGCGCCTCACGGGCGTGCTCGTGCGCGTACGAGGGGGGCGGCAGGGCCACCGGCAGGGGGGGCGGGGGGAGGAAGTGGAGCGCAGTCCCGTCGTCGGCGCGGGCGACCCGCGCAGTGGCGCCAGCCGAGGATCGGAGGGGGCAC
>CADEHD010000222.1 GCA_902827055.1 uncultured Chloroflexota bacterium
TACGGCGCCCGCGCTGCCCTCGAGGGCGACACCTCCACCCGAGCTGCATCGATCCGGACCAGCGAGGCGGCGCAGATCGCGGCCGTCGAAAGGACCTCCTGAATGCCCACTGACCGAGTTGTGACCGAGGGTGTGAACCGCCGAGGCTTCCTGCGCCTGTTGAGTGTGGGGGCGGCGGGCCTCGCCGGGGCCGCGCTGATCGGCTGTGGATCCGACTCGGGTGCAGGCGGCGAGTCGGCCGCGAAGGGTGCGAGCGGCACAGCGACGACGAAGGCCGCGATCCCCGCGGCGTCGCCTCCGGCTGGCCCGCCGGAGCAGAAGACGCTGCGCATCGGCCACCTCCCGATCACCGATGCCGCGCCTCTGCTCATCGCGCACGCCAACGACATCTACAAGCAGTATGGGCTGGAGCCGGAGAAGCCGACGCTGTTCCGCTCGTGGTCGCAGATTGCCGAGGCCTTCCAGGCGAAGCAGGTGGACGTGGTCCACATGCTGATGCCGATGGCGATCTCGCTGAAGTTCGGTCAGAACGTGCCGCTCAAGATCGTGGCATGGAACCACGAGGGCGGGTCGGCGCTCACTGTCCGTAACGAGGTGAACAGCATCGCGGACCTGAACGGCAAGACGGTCGCGATCCCGTTCCCGCACTCGATTCACAACATCGTGCTCCAGATGCTCCTCCGCGACGCGAACCTCAAGCCGATCGTGACCGGGGACGCCTCCCCGGGGAGCGTGAAGCTCGTGGTCATGAACCCGCCGGACATGCCGCCGGCGCTCGCGAACAACTCCATCCAGGGGTTCATCGTCGCCGACCCATTCAACGCGGTCGCCGAGGTGAACAAGGTGGGCAAGGTCCTGCGGTTCGTGCCCGATGTCTGGTACCGCCACGCCTGCTGCGTGGTGGTGATGCACGAGGACGACGTGAAGAACAAGCCGAACTGGGCGCAGTCTGTGATCACCTCGGTGGCGCAGGCGCAGGTCTACGCTCGCGAGAACCGTAGCGAGGCGGCCCGCCTGCTCTCGGCGGACGGTGGCAACTACCTGCCGCAGCCGCGGGGTGCCATCGAGCGCGCGCTGACGCACTACGACGTCGCCGAATACGGTCCGACCGGCGCGATCAAGCACGCCGACTGGGGTTCGCAGCGCATCGACTTCGAGCCGTTCCCGTACCCCACCTACACTGCCGAGCTGGTGAAGGCGATGAAGGAGACGGTGATCGACGGCGATCAGTCGTTCCTCAACGCGCTCGACCCGGCATTGGCCCATGGGCAGGTCGTCGAGGACAAGTTCGCTCGCGCCGCGATCACGGCGGTGGGCGGACCCGCGAAGTTCGGCATCGACGCGTCGTTGAGCCGGACCGAGCGCATCTCGGTGAAGTAGCGGCGTCGATGACCGCACTCGCGACGGGCCAGGCGACGAGCACGCGGGACCCAGGCAGAGGACGCGCGCTCCTCGAGGGCGTGGCGCTCCCGCTCGCGGGCACCGCCGGCGCCGTGCTGCTCTGGTGGCTCGCCGTTGAGCTGTTCGTCGACGAGGGCTCCTTCCTCGAGCAGTTCGCGCCGGCCGGCGCGTTCCAGGCGCTCTGGGCGCTCCTCGCCCGGGGCACGCTGTGGCCGCACGTGCTCGCGACGCTGCAGCGGATCTTCGTGGGCCTGGTCATCGCGACGCTCATCGGGATCCCGCTGGGCCTCGCGATGGGCTCGTCGCGACGCTTCGCGGCCGCCTTCTCGCCGATCGCGGGGTTCATCCGGATGATCTCGCCTCTGTCGTGGACGCCCCTCGCGATCATCTGGTTTGGTGTGGGCGATCCGCCGGTCTACTTCCTCGTTGCGATCGGGGCAGTGTGGCCGGTCGTCCTGGCGACCGCGGCGGGCGTCTCCGGCCTCGACCGGGGGTGGCTGCTGGTGGCGCGCAGCCTGCGCGCGAACCGCATCGAGACGGTGCGGACGGTGGTGTGGCCGGGGATCCAGGGCGACGTGCTGACCGGTATCCGATTGGCGACCGGGACGGCGTGGATCGTCCTGGTGCCGGCGGAGATGCTTGGTGTTGATTCCGGCCTCGGGTACTTCATCCTGAACGCGCGCGACCGATTCGCGTACGGCGAGCTGGTGGCGACGATCCTCGTGATCGGGGCCATCGGTCTCGCGCTCGACCGGGTGACGTCGCGGCTGCTCAGTCCGAGGCGCCGTCGTCGGCCGGAGCGCGGGCCGCGTCCTGACCCGACGCCGATCCCCGCGACCGGCATTTAGGTCGGGCTCCGCTCAGGCGACCGCTTCGCCTCGACTCGAGGAGGGCGCCAGGTCCTCGAACGGCGCGGGCGAGTAGAAGTAGTGGCCCTGCGCGGCGTAGGTGCCCAGCGAGGCGAGTACCTCGGCCTGTGCGGCGGTTTCGACGCCCTCGGCGATGACGTGAATATCGAGCGCGCCTGCGAGCTGGAGGAGGGCGGCCAGGACGCCGCGCGCCTGGCGGTCGCTGTCGACCTGTTGCACGAGCTCCGGGGTGAGCTTGATCGCGCTGAGCGGCAGTCGGGCCAGCGACGTCAGGGACGAGTACCCGGTGCCGAAGTCATCGAGGGCCACGCGCATCCCGAACTGGCGCAGGCGGGACAGCTTGTCGATTGCGCCGAGGAGGTCGCCGACGACAGCGTCCTCCGCGATCTCGAGCTGCAGGCAGGCCGGGGGGATGTCGTAGTCGCGAATGACCTCGACCACCTCGTCGAAGAAGCGGTCCGAGACGAACTCGCGCGCCGAGATGTTCACGCTGACCACGGGGAGGCCCGGCGTCGAGCGCGAGCGCAGCATCGACTTCACGCGCGCGCAGGCATCGCGGAGCACCAGCCGCCCAATCTCGACGATCTCGCCGCTCTCCACGGAGGCGCGGAGGAACTGCGGGGGCTGGATGAGGCCGAAGCGCGGGCTGTTCCAGCGCGCCAGCGCCTCGTAGCCGACGATTGTCGAAGTCGCGAGGTCGACGATGGGCTGGTAGTGGACGGTCATCTCGCCTCGGGAGGTGGCGCCGGGCAGTTGCAGCTGGAGCTGCCGCTCGGCCTCCGCGGCCGCATCGAGGGTGGGGTCGAAGAGCACGATGCTGCCGCGACCGGCGGCCTTGGCGCGATAGAGCGCGAGGTCGGCGTTGCGGAGGAGGTCCGCGGCGGTCGTGGTGTCCTCGGAGGCGGTGGCGACGCCGATGCTGAGCGATACTGCCACCTGCTGCCCCTCGAAGGCGATCGGGGCGGACAGCGCTCGGACGACGGTCTCCGCTGCCGCCGTGGCGCGCTCGGGAGTCGTGGCATCGAGCTGGATCACGAACTCGTCACCGCCGAGGCGGGCGACGAAGTCTCCGGGCCGCACGAGGTTGCGCAGCCGGTCGGCGACTGCGCGCAGCAGCATGTCGCCGGTGCGGTGTCCCAGCGTGTCGTTGATCATCTTGAAGTTGTCGAGGTCCAGGAAGAGCACGGCCACGTCCCCGGCGTGTTCCCCCATGGCCTCCTCGAGGCGCGTGATCAGCGCGAGCCGATTCGCGAGCCCCGTCAGGTCGTCGTGCGTGGCCTGGCGCTGCAACTCGGCGCTGAAGCGGACACGGTCCGTGACGTCGCGAGCATCTACCACCCACCCCGACATCGCCTCCCAGTCGGCGCGCTCGCCGACCACCACCTCGACGGTCCGCACGGGGCCTTCGAGGGTCGGGATGCGCACCTCGAGGCGTTGCACGGCCGCGCCGCGGGGTCCGTGCAGCAGCAGCTGCCCGAGCGCGCGCGCATCCTCGGGGACTACGAACGACTGCAGCGGGTTGGCGTGGAGCTCCGAGGCGGGACGCCCCCAGACGCCCGAGGCCGACGGGGTGGCGAACAGGACGTGGCCCGACTCGGCGACGATGCTGATGGCGTCGGAGGAGTGGGCGACC
>CADEHD010000223.1:0-1718 GCA_902827055.1 uncultured Chloroflexota bacterium
CGGCCTCGAGGAGCTGTTCTTCTCGACGACCGACCGCAAGGGCCTCATTCGCAGCGGCAACCGCGTCGTCGCGCGTGTCAGCGGGTACACCGAGGAGGAACTGCTCGGCGAGCCTCACAACATCATCCGCCACCCCGACATGCCGAGGGCCGTCTTCCAGCTGCTGTGGGAGTACCTGGGGGCGGAGCGACCGATCGCGGCGTACGTGAAGAACATGGCTCGCGACGGCTCCTACTACTGGGTGCTCGCGACGGCGGTACCCGTCGACGACGGCTACCTCTCAGTACGCCTCAAGCCGTCGAGCGAACTCCTCCCGGTCGTCGCCGGGCTCTACGCCGAGCTGCGGGAGATCGAGCGTGCCATCGAGGACGCCGGGCGCACGCCACGCGACGCCATGGAGGCCTCGCGTGCCCGCCTCGCCGAGGCGCTGGAGGCGCTCGGCTTCAAGGACTACGACGCCTTCATGCAGCTGGCGCTCCCGACGGAACTCCGGAGCCGCCAGGCGCTGCTCGCCGAGTCGCCGCAGCCGCGCGCCTCGAGGCCGGTGTCGCACTCACTGGAGACGGTGCTGGGCGCCTGCCAGACGCTCCAGGGGTACCTCTACCGCCGCTTCGCTGACCTCGACCAGTACCAGGCGCTCAACCGCGCGTTCGTCGAGGGCTCCGAGTTCGTGCTGGGGCTCGCCGAGGACATTCGGCTGTTCTCGCTCAACGCGCAGATCGGCGCCGCTCGCCTCCGCGAGGCGGGCGCGGCGCTGGGGGTCATCGCGGACCTGATGCGCAGCCGCTCCGATGCGGCGGCGCGTGAGACGCATCTGATGCGGGAGCAGATCGAGGCGGTGGTGCTGGTCCTCCAGACGCTTGCCTTCGACATCTCACTCGCGACGCTCCAGAGCGAGATGGCTGCCCGCTTCGTGGGCGAGCTGGCGGCCGCCGAGACGAGCGCATCCGCGGGCGCGCGCCCGCGCGACGGCGGGACCGACGCCGGTCCAGGCGGTGCTGACGCCGAGGCGTCCTCGGTGGTGGCGAATGTGGGTGCCCTGGGGCACGCGCTGGGTTCGCGCGTCGCGCCGCTCATCGCGACGCTGGAGGACCTGGACACGCGACTCGGGCGAATCAGCGATTCCGCATCGTCGCTCACCAGTGAGCTGGGCCGCCTCGATGCACTGCAGGTCGCCGGGCGCGTCGAGACGGCCCGTCTCGCGGCGGCGAGCGACTTCCGCGTGCTCTTCGACGAGATCCGGATGCAGATCGCAACCGGCGGCGCCAACCTCAGGGAGTTCGCGAGCCTCGCGACCTTCCGACGTGACACCGGCCCGGGCGACTCGGCGGCCGCGCGCGACCGCAGCCTCGTCGAGATCCAGCGCTGGGTGGAGCAGGCCACGACTCGCAACGCGGCGTGACCGCCGCGCCCCGCTCGAGGTCTCCGCGCTAGTCGGTCTGCTTCGGGCTCAGCTTCGAGGGAACGTGGGTGCCGGTGCGCGTGCGCGGCGTCAGTTCGTCGTTGCTCTTGCGCTTGAGCCGCTTCTTGAGCACGGCGGTGTTCTGCACGCGCTGGATGTAGTCCGCGGTTGCCTGCCCGAGCTCCACGTCCACCTCGGCGACACCGCGCTCGCGATTGAGCTCATCGAGCTCCCGCTGGCGCCGGTCGCGCATCTCCTGGATGTCGTCGTCCTCGGAGGTAGCGAAGCCCTTGGACCAGCAGTAGCCCCCGGGCGG
>CADEHD010000223.1:1728-3898 GCA_902827055.1 uncultured Chloroflexota bacterium
AGCCCCTCGCGGACCACGAACGCCGCGAAGTCCGTAGGCATCAGGCGGCGCGCGTCGTTGTCGCAGACGGGGCACGGCTGCGCGTTGGAGGCCTCTCGGACCGGCCGCAACAGCTCGAATACGCCGTTGCAGTCCCCGCAGAAGTACTCGTACATCGGCATCAGGTGGCCTCCCGGGCAGCGTGCGCTCGTGCCCACGATTCGCTGGACACGATTATAGAACGGACGCGCGATTCCGATCGGATCCGGGCGTGGTTACTCAGGCGGCACGTCTGCGCTGATGGCCTCGTTCGACGGCTCAGATTCGGCGGTGCGGCGCACGGCCTCGATGAAGCGCTGGCTCCCGAGGTCGCGCTCGGCGACGGACCGCACCAGGTCGTGCATCACGCGCTCCAGCGCGGCTGCGAGCGCCGGATTCAGGCGGATCCGCGCCGCCTGCTCGTAGGGGCCGCGCTGAATCGCCCGCAGCACCTTCAACGTGGTGCCGGCGAGCGGTTCGGCCTCCGGGTAGCGACGGCGGCACTCCGGGCACACGACGCCGCCCCCCGAGGGGGTCCACGCCACGAATTCGCCCTCCACGGGCGCGCCACAGACGACGCACGTGTCCCACTGTGGCCGGAAGCCCGCCTCGCCGAGCAGGTCCATCTCGAATGTGCGCGTCAGGAGGTGGGCCCCGTCACCGCGCTCCAGCCGCTCGAGCGCGGCCGCGAGGAGCTCGAACGCGGCGGGCTCCGTGTGGTCGATGGTCAGGCGGTCGGTGACCTCGACGAGGTACATGGCGGTCCCCAGCCGATCGAGGTCGCCCCGAATCCCGGCGTAGGTCGCGATGGTCTGGGCCTGCGTGATGACGTCGAGACTGCGGCCCTGCGCGAGCAGCACCTCGACCTGGGTGCCGGGCTCCAGGTGTCCCGCGAGCTTGCTCCGCGGCCGGAGCACGCCCTTCGCGACGGCGTCGACCTTGCCTCGGGCGGGCGTGAGCAGCGTGACAATGCGGTCGGCGTCACCCAGGCGGCGATGGCGCAGCACGAGCGCGGCGGTACGAGTGACTCGAGGGGCGCGCCCGGGCACAGCGGCTAGCGACGGCGACGGAGGTCGGTGGGGTCGACGCCGTGCGGGAGCGTCGGGTCAACGGGGCGCGCCGGGCCCTCGCGACGACCGCGCAGGCGTGTCTTCAACGCCTCTGAGGCCCACAGCGAGGCGCTGATGCTCATTGCCCACAGGAAGCCGATGCGGATCGCGAACGCGGCATCGCCACCGCTGGCGGTGTAGATGAACGCGAACGAGAGCGGGAAGGCGATGTAGAACCCCTTCCACCACTTCGGCGTCATCACCCAGCCGTCCAGGAGACGACGGAGCATCAGCGGACCTCCTGCCGGAACTCCAGCGCGCGACCCAGCGTGAGGTTGTCGGCGTACTCGAGGTCGGCCCCCGCGGGGAGCCCGCTGGCGAGGCGCGTCACGCGGATCCCGAGCGGACGCAACAGGCGCGAGAGGTACATCGCCGTCGCCTCCCCCTCGAGGTTGGGGTTCGTGGCCACGATCACCTCTGCGACGTCCGTGTCGATGTCCCGCAGGCGCGCGAGCAACTCGGCGATCTTGATGTCCTCGGGTCCCACGTTGTCCGAGGGCGAGATCACGCCGTGGAGGACGTGGAAGAGGCCTCGGAAGCCGTGGGTGCGCTCGATCGCCACGACGTCAAGCGGTTCCTCGACCACGCAGATCACGGTCCGATCGCGGGCCGGGTCCTCACAGATGCGGCACGGGTTCTGCTCGGCCACGTTCTGACAGTGACCGCAGAGGACGATCTGCTCCTTGACGGCGATGAGTGCGTCGGCGAGGGCATGAGCCTCGGTCGCGGGCGCGCGGAGCACGTGGTACGCGAGGCGTTGCGCGCTCTTGGGCCCAATCCCCGGCAGGCGATGGAACGCCTCCACAAGGCGGGTGATCGGGGGTGCGCTGTCGGTCGCGAGCGGGTCAAGCATCGGCGCTGCGCACTCCTCGAAGAACGGCGTCTCGCGCTCGCGGATTGCGAGCAGATTCCCGTAGCGTACTCGACAGCGCCCGGGGTCCGGGCGCCGCGGTCATGCCTGGTCGGCGATCAGCTCGGCACCCTGTTTGAGCGCCTCGTCGACGAGGTGGCTCGTCCGGGGCTGGGAGGGTGGTCCTCCGCCC
>CADEHD010000224.1 GCA_902827055.1 uncultured Chloroflexota bacterium
GCCCTGCGCCCCGACTACCTTTACCCTTACCTGCCCCGAGTGAGCGCGTTCGAGGGGGCACCAGCCGCGCTGCTCGAGCACAGTCGGGGGACCTCCCTGCACCATCCGCTCCTCCCCACTCCACCGCTCCTCGAGCACGCGTATGGGGCTGAGTTCTCCCCCGACCGCGCCGCGGTAGCGTTCGCTCGCGTCGACCCGCCCGCGCCCCTTCCAGCGGGGGAACGAAACGGCATGACTGCCTTGGGTCGCGCCCGGGCATGGACGATCGAAGTAGTGGACGTGCGCACAGGGGAGGACAAGGTCATCGCCCGAGTTCCCGCATCCGCTGGGCCACCGGTGCTCGAGTGGAACCCGCCGGGAGACGCGCTGCTGATCCGATTCCCTCCCCCGAGCGGGATCTGACGGCCGCAAGCGGCGGCCGACATTCTCCACGCGACGGGGACGTAAGCAGTCTACCGGGTCCTAATCAACCCGACCGACTGCTCTGTACCGACGAAAAAAGGTGGTCGGCAGCCCGGGGGGCCCGATCGACGGACCCGGGGGATGGGGGCCTCAGTCTACCTCGATCGCGCCTTCCGCGACGAAGACCGAATGCCCGCCAACGGCGGTGGCGATGAGTTCTCCGCCGCGTTTCTCAGCGCGCGCATCGAGGGTACTCGGACGTCCCATCTCAGCCCCCTGGGCAATGCGCCAGTGGAACGTACCGTCCGGACGGGGATCGCGACTGGCGAGGAGCCCGGCGACGGTGCATGCCGCTGCGCCGGTGGCCGGGTCCTCCGGGATGCCGTTCAACGGGGCGAACAGCCGCGCGTGCACTGTGGAATCGGGCTTCAGGGCGTACAGGTAGATCCCTGTACTTGGGGCGTGCTGATCGATCTTCCTCAGGACATCAATGACCGGCGTTGCACGGCGCACGGACTCAGAGTCTTCGAGCTCGACCATCAGAATCGGCGCGCCGACCGAGGCAACAACGGGCTGCGAGGCCGCCGCTATCTCGAGCTCCGAGAGTGAGAGCGCGGCCGCGCACTCGGCGACAGTGACGGTCGGCCCAAGGGTCAGCGGCGCAGGCGCCTCCAGCTCGCACCAGAGCGCGGCGGCCTCCGACCGAATGGACACCCTCACGAGCCCGGCGAGTTCTTCGAAGACCACCGTGGCCTCCGCTTCGAGCGGGCCGAGGCGTCCCGTGGTGGCCAGAACGAACGCGGTGCCGATGTTCGGGTGCCCGGCGAAGGGCAGCTCCACAGCAGGCGTGAAGATGCGAACCCGCCGGGCATGCGATGACTCGTCCGCCGGGAGCACGAAGGTCGTCTCCGAGAAGCCGAACTCCCGGGCCACCTGCTGCATCCGCGCAGTGCTCAGGCCGCTGGCATCCGGGATCACGGCCAGCTGATTACCGCCGAACCGTTGCGTGGTGAATACGTCGCAGATGACGAACTCGTAACGCATGAAGGCCAGCCCGCCCTATCGGCCTCGCACCATCAGCCCCGCCAATTCGCCCTCGCTACTCGGCGGCCAGCGAGCGGTAGAGCGAGGGAAGGCGCCGCGGCAACGACTCGATGTTGTCCACCACCTCGTAGCCCACGTCGTCCATCATCTGCTTGAGGTAGTCGTGGCCTTCCTTGTCGACCGTGATCAGGAAGGGCGTGATCCCCGCGCGCTTCGCCTCTTGCAGGGCCTGATGCGTGTCGTGGACCGCGTACTCCTTCTCGGTGCGGTCGCGGCCGTAGCCGTGGTCCTGCGGGCGGCCGTCCGAGACGAGGATGAGGATTTTCACCTTCGCCTCGAACTCCTGGAGCTTCCAGATCGTGTGACGGATCGCGGGCCCCATGCGCGTGGAGCGAATCGGCTCGATCTTGTCGACGCGCCGGCGCACCGAGTCGTCGAGGTCCTCGTCGAGGTCCTTGATGACGTAGTACTCGACGTTGTCGCGGCCGTACCCCGAGAAGCCGTAGATGCCGTAGGAGTCACCGATCGCCTCGAGGGCTTCGATGATCAGGATCGCCGACTCCTTCTCGAGGTCGACGATGCGCTTCGGCGGCTCCAGCGCCTGCTTCGCGCGTCGACTGGCAAGCCACTGGAAGTACTTGCGCGGGTCGTCGTCGAAGTCGTCGTCCTGGTCGTACTTGGGCTTCTGCTTCTCGATCTCCTCGTCCGTGGAGGCGGACATGTCGAGGAGGAAGGCGACGGCGACATCGCGCTCGACCTTGTTGCGGCGCCAGTAGATGCGGCCGAGCGGGCCGGTGCCGGCCTTCTTGTCGACGAGGAACTCGATGGCGGCGTCGATGTCGACGTCTTCGCCGTCCTCGAGGCGCTTGATCTTGCGGAAGGTCTCGGGGCGCATGATCTCGAACTGGCGGCGCGTCTCCATGACGAGGCCGTGGTTCTTGCGCAGGGTGTCGTCGTAGTAGTCGAGTTCGCCCTCTTCACCGACGCGTTCACCGACGCGGCACCAGCGTGGGCGGTAGTCGCCCGCGCGGAAGTCCCACTCGTCGTAGTAGCGCCAGTGCACCTCCACGGGCAGGTCCTCGACCGGGCCCGGCTCCTCCTCGACACCGCCGCCGTCCTGCTCGCCCTGCTGGGCCTTCTTGTCGGACTGGGGGGTGCCCGCCTCCTTCTCGAGGTTGGAGAGGAAGAGGCCGAGCGTGGAGGAGAGGTCCCCCTCCGCCATCTCCGAGATCGTGATCTCGACCGAGTTCTCGAGGAGCTGCTTCAGCTGCTCGGCGGACATCGGCGAGAGGATGGCGTCGCCCTGGAGGCCCTGCTGCTGCAGGCGGAGCTGCATCAGGAGCTGCACGAGCTCGGGCTTGAAGTCGCCGCGGAACTCAGGCTGGGGTGGGTTCTGGAACGCGACCTCTTCACCCTGGGGCATGAACTGGCCCATGTCGCCTTCGCCCGACCCGCCGGGCATCGTGGGGCCGAGGGAGAGATAGTCCTCGTCGAAGGCGACCCAGTCGTCCTTCAGGATGTCGGAGAGGATGTTGGGGATGCGGTCGGCGATGTCGTAGAGCGCCGCGGCGACCTCGGCGGAGTCCTGGACCGTCGCACCCGGCTGCTCGATCACGCGGAGGGCGGAGAGCGCCTGGGCGAGGAGGGACTGGAGCGGCTGCGGCCAGAGAATCGTCTCGGGGCGTCCGAGCGAGGCGCGGAGGAGGTTCTCCACGAAGGCCGCCTGGAGGCCGAGCGTACGGATGTCCGGTCGCCGCTGCGCCTCGTAGGACTGCAGGCGGCGCAGCGCCTCGCGGATGCCGCTGTACTCGCGCGACACCACGTGGTCGATGCGCGTGTCCTCGACGACCGTGAAGAGCCCGGCGATCATCGTGCGGTCCGAGAAGAGGTCGAAGTAGCGTTGCATCGGCGTCACCGCTGCGAGCTTCTGCGGCGCCTCGGCCGTGTCGAGGTGGGAGGGGGCCGGCTTGCGCGCCTCGCGTGCCGCGACCGTGGAGGGCGTGAACGTGCCGGGCTCACCGTAGCGGTAGCCGAACGCACCGAACTCGAGACGTCCGGTCTGGTGCGTGGTGAAGACCTTGTAGGCGATGAAGTTCTCGCGCTGCTCCTCGTAGGCGTTGACGAACGGCGGGAGGTAGATCGACGTGCCCTCGGTAGTGGCCACCGACTCAGTCACCCAGCCGATGCCGCGGTCGACCAGGTCCTCCGTGGAGCGGACCGCGATCTGCTCACCGGTGAGGGCCTTGGCGTAGAGACGCAGCGTCGTGCCGACCGAGGACAGCTCAACGCGTGCAGAGAGCGCGTTCAGCGAATCTTCAGCGCGCGTTGACTCGAGGCGGAAGTAGGCCTCCGCGCCTTCAGCGTTTCGCTCGATCAGGAGGATGTCCCGACCGGCCTCGGACCAGCGTTCCATCTGCTCCGGGGTGAGGCGGGAACGGACGAACGGG
>CADEHD010000225.1 GCA_902827055.1 uncultured Chloroflexota bacterium
GGTCTCGAGGTGCAGCAGAAGTACCTGGGCGAGTTCACGGAGGCCGACCTGCGCGCTCGCCTCGACGCGATTGGTAGTGCGGCAGGCCTGCCGCGAGCGGAGGTTCGTCCGTGACCGGGGCCCGTGCCTTCTTCGCGACCCGGCGCGGCCAGCTCCTGCTGGCGCTGCTGGGCGTGTCGTTCGTGGTGTCCCTGCTTGCGGTGAACGCCGCGGGCTCCGCGCTCTCGTACTACGTGACGCCCGAGGAGTTCGCGCAGCAGGTCGAGGGCGGCGGCAACCGCTGGCGCGTCGGCGGCAGGGTGATCGGCGACTCGATCGTGCTCGAGGACGGACGGCCGTCTCGATTCGTGATCGAGGGCGAGCACGGCGAGCGAATGACCGTCTCGTACCCGGAAGGCCCGATCCCGAGCCTGTTCGGCGACCGCGCGTTCGTGGTCCTCGAGGGCGAGTCCGCCGGCCCCGGGGCGCTCCGCGCGTCGTCCCTGATCATCAAGCACGAGAACGAGTTCCTCACGGCGACGCCGACTCCGGCCGCGGCCCCCTGAACGAGGAGCGGGCATGAACCTCCTCGCGACCGTCGGGTCGGCGTCGGTCCTGACCGCCCTGGCGTGCAGCGCCTTTGCCCTCGTCGGGGGCGTGGCGGCGGGGCCGCTCCGGCGGCCCGACCTTGTCGATGCGGCACGTCGCGCGCTGGTGGTCGCCGCGGGCCTCGTGACGATTGCCGTAGGCGCCTTGCTGGCGGCGTTGCTTCGTGACGACTTCAGCATCGACTACGTCACGCGCGTGTCCTCGCGCGACCTGGAGACGCCACTGAAGGTCGCGGCCTTCTACAGCAGCCAGGCGGGGTCGTTGCTCTTCTGGGCGTGGATCACCGCGTTGCTGTTCGCGGTGTTCGCTCTGCACACCGTGCCGCGCATCCCGTGGGGCGCGGCGGCGGCGATTGCGGCATCCGGGGCGGTCCTCGGGTCGTTGCTCGTGCCGCTCGCATTCATGGCGTCGCCCTTCCGCCTGAGCCCGTTCCTGACCCCGGACGGCCTCGGGCTGAATCCGTTGCTGGTCGACCGCGGGATGCTGGTGCACCCCCCGATGCTGCTCGGCGGGCTGGCGAGCACGGCGGTTCCGTTCGTCCTTGGCGTCGCCGCACTGGCGGCGGGCCGCCTCGATGGCACGTGGCTCCGAGTGGTGAGGCCGTGGGCGCTCGGCTCCTGGCTCGTGCTCTCGGTCGGGAACGTGCTCGGGGGCTGGTGGGCGTACACCGTGCTTGGCTGGGGTGGGTACTGGGGCTGGGACCCCGTGGAGAACTCCGCGATCCTGCCGCTGCTCCCGCTGACGGCGTTCCTCCACTCGGTCATGATCCAGGAGCGACGGGGGATGCTGAAGCTCTGGAACCTGGGGCTCGCGTTCTCGGCGTTCGCCCTCGCGGTGTTCGGGACCTTCAACGTGCGATCGGGCCTCGTGAACTCGGTGCACTCGTTCGCGCAGTCGAGCGTGGGGCCGTACTTCCTCGTGATGCTGGGGGTGGCGGTCACGGTGTCGGTGGTGCTGCTGTTCTGGCGCGCCCCAAGCCTGAAGGCCGACTCCGATTTCGTGTCGCTCGCCTCGCGCGAGAGCGTGCTGGTGGTGAACAACTACCTGCTCATCGCGATGTCGCTGGTGGTGCTGGGGGGCACGTTGTTCCCGGTCTTCTCCGAGCTGTACGACGGCAGTCGGATCACGGTGGGGCCCGCGTTCTTCAACGAGGTGATGGGCCCGCTCCTCCTCGCCATGCTGGTGCTGGTGGTCGTGGGCACGGTGCTGCCGTGGCGACAGGCGACGCGCGCCACCCTCGGTGCGCGGTTCCGCTGGCCGGTGCTCGCGAGCGTGATCGTGGCGCTGCTGCTCGTCGCGCTCGGTGTCCGCGATGCCTCGTCGCTGATGGGCGTGGTCGCCGCGTTCGCGATCGCCCACGTCACGGCGCGTGAGTTCGTAGTCGGCGCGCGTGCGGCTCGACGCGCGGCCGCGGCGCATGGCGAGTCGCGCGCCTGGCCGTCGGCACTGCTCGGGTTGCTGGACCGTGACCCGAGGCGCTACGGCGGCTACCTCGTGCACGTGTCGCTCGCGGTCATGGCGATTGCGGTCGTGGGTTCGAGCGCGTACCAGCAGCAGGGGCGGCTTTCGCTGTCGCCGGGCGAGTCGGTCGACTTCGCGGGGTACACGTTCCGGTTCGAGGGCCTGCGTGAGCGCGGGGGCGGCACGAACGGCATCGACGCCGAGGTGGTCGCGCCGCTGCTCGTGACCCGCGATGGCAATCCCGTGGCGAGGCTGGAGCCGGGGCGTCGCATCTTCCGGAACTTCCCGGAGCAGCCGGCGGCGGTCGTGGGGCTGCACTCCACGCTGCTGCGCGACCTCTACACGTTCGTCGAGGGCTGGGACGAGGACGAGCGCGTCCACGTGCAGGTCTTCGTGAATCCGCTCGTGGCATGGTTGTGGATCGGCGCCGGGATGTATGCCGCGGGCGGGCTGATCGCGTTCGCGCCCCTGCGCGCGCCGTCCGTGGCACGCCGCGAGGTAGCCGCGCCAGCGCCCTCGGGCGCCACGGGGGTGTGACGTGCGCGGGCCGCGAGGGTGGATCGCGCTCGGGGTGCTGGTCGCCGCGCTCGGTGCCGGTGCGCTCCTCCTGGGCGGTGCCTCCTCGAGTGCCCCCCGCACGCTCGAGGCGCGCACTCTGGATGTGGAGCAGCGGCTCCTCTGCCCGCAGTGCACGAACAAGCGCCTCGATGTCTGCGACCTGGCGATCTGCCAGGACATGCGTCGCGAGATCCGCACGCGCCTCGAGCAGGGGCAGTCCGAGTCCGAGATCATCGCCTTCTTCTCAGGGCGGTTCGGTGAGCGTGTGCTCGCGACGGTCCCGAAGTCCGGGTTCAACCTCTGGCTGTGGGGCTGGGTCGTCGGCTCGGTCGTCGTGGTGGGTGCGCTCGGGGCGCGCTGGCTGCTGGCGCGGACTCGGGTCGCGGTGGGCGCGCCCCTGGCTGACGACGACGACCGCTGGCTCGACGCGCAGCTGAGGAGCTGACACCGCATGGAGTGGGCTGTGCTCGCGCTGTTCACCCTCGGCGCCGCCGCGCTCGTCGGGCTGCCGTGGACGCGACCCGTTGGTGCGCCGACGGGAACCGACGACCTGCGCGAGTTGCGGGCGCGGCTCCTGGGCGACCTCGCCGAGCTCGACATGGACCTCGCAGGGGGCCGTATCTCGGCCACCGATCGCCTCGATGGGCGGCGGGCGTTGGCGCCCGAGTTGCGCGCCGTGACGGAGCGGCTGCGCGCGCTCGGCGAGCCGGGCGGGCGCGCTTCGTGAGCGGGCGCGCGCGAACGTGGCGGCGCACGTTCGTGGCCCTCGTGGCGATGCTGGTGCTGAGCGCCGTGGCGTGGACAGGCCTCCGGGCGCCGTCTGTCGTGAAGGCGCAGGCGCCGCCGCCGGTGGGCGGTCATGGTGCGCCGGCTCCGACGGTACCCGGCGTGATCTCGGGGATGGTGCTCGCTGGAGACGGCGCGACGGTCGACGTCGATGGGGTGCCGGTGCAGCTGGTGCAGCTCGGTGGGGGCTCGCGAGTCATCGCGGAGGCGCGCGCCGTGGCGGGGCGCTACCGCTTCGAACTGGCCTCGGTCAGCGCGAACGCGACGTATGTCGTGGGCGCGACGGTCGAGGGCGTGACGTACCTCGGCGCGTCGCCCGCCATTGTGTCCTCGGAAGTTCCCGAGGCGTTCATCGACGTCACGGTGTGGGGCTCCTCGGGCGAACGCCCCGAGCTCACCAGCGAGCTCTCCGGGATCACGATCGTCTTCGTGGATACGAGCACGGGCGAAGTCACGCTGCAGACCGCGAAGCACGAGCTCCCGTACGAAGCCGAC
>CADEHD010000226.1 GCA_902827055.1 uncultured Chloroflexota bacterium
GGTCGAAGCCCGTGATGTAGGCGGGGCGCTTCACGAGCTTGCGCGCGCGATCGCCGGCGGCGAGCGGCATCGCGACGGCGCCGTCGGTGATCGGCGGCAGGTCGTGGCGGCGCAGCGGCTCGCGGACGTAGTCGCTCTTCAGGAGCGCGTCGATGTCCGCCTTCGGGCCGGTCCGGCCGCGCGAGCGGACCGAGACCTCGGCCATCCGCCGCTCGTCGGCGAGGCCGGCCCCGACGATGGGCACCAGCACCTCGAAGGCAACGCGGATCAGGAGGGCCGTTTCGCGGCACCCACCCGGGCGGGTGGGCTCGGAAGGCTGATATCCGTACATCGCGCGAGTGTAGTGCCGGACGGACCCAGGGGCCTCGGGGTCCACGCGCGAGCGGTACCATGCTGGCGTCATTCCGAGGACCGGGGAGGCCTGATGCCTGGTACAACGGCGACCGTTCCCGAGCAGTTCGCGCAGTTCCTCGCGGAGCCGCGCACCGGCATCCTTTCCGTCGCGCGGGGCGACGGGCGCGCCCCCCACGCGACCCCGGTGTGGTTCCACTACACCGGCGCCCGGTTCGAGGTGTCGATCACGAGGAATCGCACGAAGTTCCGCCACCTCGAGCGGCGGCCCGCCGTCTCACTGGTGATCGACGACCCCATGGCCTGGCGCACAGTGATCGTCGAGGGCGTTGCGAGCATCGTCGATGACGATGCGAGCCTGCTCGCGACCGCACGGGCACTGCGCACGAAGTACCGCCAGGGCTCGCCGATGACGCCGGACGACGAGATCCTGCGCGGATTGCGCGCGGAGGAGCGTGTCGTGGTCGTGATCGAGCCCGGGCACGTGATGTCGTGGGCGCGCTGACGCGGGGTTGGCGGAGGGCTCGAACGTGACCATCGAGGAACGCCTCGAGGCGCTGTACGCTGAGTTGCCCCACCTTGAGTGCCGCGGCCTGTGCGCCGTCTCGTGCGGGGCGATCTCGATGGGGCTCCACGAGGCGCGCCGGATCGAGCGAGTCAGCGGCGAGTCACTGCGCCTGATGACGAGCCTGTCCGAGAACTGCCCCTACCTCGAGGCCGAGCGGTGCGCCGTATACGAGGCGCGGCCGCTGGTGTGCCGCCTCTGGGGGATGGTCGACGCGCCCGGCCTGCGGTGCGACCACGGGTGCGCGCCTGAACGGTGGCTCACGCACGCCGAGGCGCTGCAGTACGTCCGGCGCTCCCTCGCGATCTCCGGGGGGAATGAGGTGACCACCGTGCGCGGCGGCCTGGCCGAGGCCGACCGTCAGTACCGCTCGGGACCGCACGGCGGGCGCTGACCGCGGCGCGTGGCTAGCCGCACTTGTTGTATCCGCACGTGCGACAGAGCAGGCACCCCTCGACGAACTCCAGCTGTGCTCCACAGTCCGGGCAGGTGCTCCCGGAGGCATGTGGTGCGGCGGTCACCTGGCCGTCGCCAGCCTCGACGGGAGCGCCGAAGCGCAACCGCAGCCAGCGGAAGATGTAGTCGAGGACGCTCGTCGCCACCGGGATGTCCGGGTTCGCCGTCAGCCCGTGCGGTTCGAAGCGCGTGTTCTCGAACTTGGCGGCCAGCTTCTCGAGGCCCACGCCGTACTGCAGCGAGAGCGATGTCATCATCGCGACGGCGTCCATCAGGCCGGAGGCGGTGGAGCCCTCCTTGGCCATCGTGATGAATACCTCGCCCGGAGTGCCGTCCTCGAAGAGCCCGACCGTGACGTACCCCTCCTGCTCGCCCACGCGGAACTTGTGCGTCACCGCATGCCGCTCGTCTGGCAAGTGCCGTCGCTGTGGTTCGCCCGAGGTGTTCGCGGCCGCACCGAGGGCGTGCGGCGGACGAGCCCCCGCCACGGGCTCGTCCGCCGCCGCCTCGTGCGCCAGGACCTGCACGTCGCGCGAACCGTCCCGATAGACCGTGACGCCCTTGCAGCCCAGCGAGTGGGCGAGGGCGAACACCTCGCCGATCTCGGCGGGTGTGACCTCGTGCGGGAGGTTGACCGTTTTCGAAACTGCGAGGTCTGTGTGGGCCTGGAACGCCGCCTGCATGCGCACGTGCCACTCGGGCGGGACTTCGTGAGCGGTCGCGAAGCGACGGCGGAGGTCCGGGGGCACGTCATCGCGGTCGGCAAGCCGAGCGCCGCGCGCGAGTGCCTCCATGAGTCCATCCGAGTAGCAGCCGCGTTCCATGGCGGCACGTTCGAACGCCTCGCTGACCTCGGCGAGCAGCGTGCCGTCACCCATGCGTCGATAGTGGGCCAGCGAGAACAACGGCTCGATACCCGACGAGGCTCCGGCGATGATCGCGATGGTGCCAGTGGGCGCGATGCACGTGCGCGTCGCATTCCGGTAGCGCGGAAGGTCGGGGTGCAGCGTCGCGTCCGCATACACGGAGCGCTCCCAGTTCGGAAAGACCCCGCGCTCAGCCGCGAGGGCGATCGACGCCGCATCGGCTGCACGGCCGATCTCGGTGGCGAGCCTCCGGCCGAGCGCCAGCGCCGCCTCGGAGTCGTACGCCAGCCCTGCCGCGATGAGCAGGTCGGCGAACCCCATGACGCCCAGCCCGATCTTGCGGTTGCCCCGGACTGCCTCGGCGATCTCCGGGAGCGGGAAGTGGTTCGCCTCGACGACGTTGTCGAGGAAGCGCACGCCGAGGGCGACTGTGTCAGCCAGCGCTTCCCAGTCGAGGTCGTGGGCGTCCTCCCGCCAGAAGCGCGCCACGTTGATCGACCCGAGGGTGCACGCCTCCCATGGCAGCAGTGGCACCTCGCCACAGGGGTTGGTCGCCTCGATCGTTCCGAGGGCCGGAGTCGGGTTATGGCGATTGACCTCGTCGAGGAAGATCAGCCCCGGGTCGCCCGTGAGCCATGCCGAGTGCGTCAGCTCCCCGAAGAGCGCGCGGGCGTCTTCGGAGGCGGTCACGGCTCCGGTCTGCGGGTCGCGGAGGTCGAATCGCCCGCCCTCGGCGACCGCGCGCATGAAGGCGTCGGTGACCCCGACCGAGATGTTGAAGCGCTGGGCGCTGACTCCATCGTCCTTCGCATGGATGAACGCGCGGATATCGGGGTGGTCGACGCGGAGGACCGCCATGTTGGCGCCCTCGCGCTTGCCGCCCTGCGTGACGAGGCGCGACACGTCGTCGTAGTGGTACAGGACAGAAAGCGGACCACACGCCGCCCCGTGCGTCGAGGCGATGGGCGCACCCACTCGACGCAGCCGCGACAAGGAGAACCCAGTGCCGCCGCCGAACTTCTGCACCATGGCGGCGGCGTAGGCCGTGTGCATAATCGAGTCGAGTGAGTCCTCGACGGGGAGCACGAAGCAGGCGGCGAGCGTGCCGCGCTCCGTGCCCGCGTTCATCAGCGTGGGCGAGTTCGGCAGGAAGCGGAGCGCCGCCATCTCGTCGTAGAACCGCTGCGCCCAGGTCGCACGCTGCGCGTCATCGGCCTCTACCGCGGCGATTGCCTCCGCGACGCGGGCGAACATGCCCTCGGGCGTCTCGACCACCGCGCCGCCAGGATCGCGCAGGAGGTACCGCCGGTCGAGGACCGTGCGGGCGTTGTCGGACAGCGGGACCGGGTGCTGCTGGACGTGGGATTCGATGACCATACGCGCCTCCGCCGCCCTCGAGGGCGAGAGCGCAGAGCCTAGCAGAACAAACGTTCCGCTGTCGACACGAGCCTGGCGCTCCATAACGTCGAGCATCCAGTGTACCGCCGGGGCGCCCGGGCCGTTGTGAGGGGGAACCCGAGGCCGCCGGCCGGCTGACGGCGCGTCCACTCCCTCAGTCGGGGGGGGGGGCGTGGGGTGCTCCGATTGCTCCGCCGGGTTATGAACGCGCGAAGGAAGGGGCGGGCCTCCAACCCC
>CADEHD010000227.1 GCA_902827055.1 uncultured Chloroflexota bacterium
TCGTCACGGGCGGCCCGCTGGGTGACGCCGGCCTCACCGGGCGCAAGATCATCGTCGACTCGTACGGCGGGATCGCCCGTCACGGTGGTGGTGCGTTCAGCGGCAAGGACCCGACCAAGGTCGACCGTTCCGGCGCGTACGCCGCGAGGCACGTCGCGAAGAACGTGGTCGCCGCCGGGCTTGCCGAGCGCCTCGAGATCCAGGTGTCGTACGCGATCGGCGTGGCGCACCCCACCTCGATGGCGATCGAGACCTTTGGCACTGCGAAGATCGAGGAAGCCGAGATCGAGCGCCTGATTCGCAAGCACTTCGACCTCCGGCCGGGTGCGATCATCGACCGATTCGACCTCCGGCGGCCGATTTACCGCCAGACCGCGTCCTACGGGCACTTCGGCCGGGACGACCTCGACCTGCCGTGGGAGCGACTGGACAAGGTGGCCGACCTCGCCAGGGAGGCGGGGGTATCGCCACTCCGCAGCGTCGGAGATGGAAGCTAGCAACAACCAGTCCAAGGGGGCCCGCCGGGGCCCCCTTCCGGTTCTCAGGGTTCTCCTGATGGCCCCCAGACCACAGTGGCAATTGAATCGACAATGGAGCGCACGGACGCGAGCCCGCAGCAGTGACGGCAGGACATGCTCCGCGCGATGCCGTCGGGAGACCCATGACCGAGATCAAATTCGGAACTGACGGTTGGCGGGCGCTGATCGCCGAGGACTTCACGTTCGACAACGTGCGCATCGTCAGCCAGGCGTTCGCGGACTACTTGCGCAAGACCGACCGCACCTCGAAGGGGGTCGTGGTCGGGTTCGACACCCGCTTCGCTGGCAGCGCGTTTGCCGCAGCCGTCGCCGAGGTACTCGCGGCCAACAACATCCGCGTGGGGCTCACCGCGAGCCACCTGCCCACGCCGGCGCTGTCGTACAGCGTGCTGCATCGCGACGCCGACGCGGGCGTGATGATCACGGCAAGCCACAATCCGGCCCGCTGGAACGGCTTCAAGGTGAAGATGGGCAACGGCGCGTCGGCGCCCGAGACCGTCACGCGAGCCATCGAAGACGCCATCCCCAACGTGATCGCGCGGAACGCGGTACAGCAGCTGCCGCTCGGCGAGGCGGAGAGCCGCGGCCTGGTAGAGACGTTCGACATCCGGCCGTCGTACGTCGCAGCGCTCCGCGACCTGGTCGACATCGAGGCAATCCGCAATGCCGGGTACCACGTGCTCGTCGACTCGATGTACGGGGCCGCAGGCGGCCTCACAGCGGACATCCTCGGCGAGGGCGCGACGCGCGTCATCGAGATCCACGGGATGCCAAACCCGGCGTTCCCGGGCATGCGCGCCCCCGAGCCCATCGCCGTCAACCTCGGCGAACAGCTCTCGATGCTCGCGGCTGGCGGCTATGCAGTTGGGCTCTCCACCGACGGCGACGGCGACCGATTTGGCCTCGCGGACGAGCGCGGGACGTTCATCACGCAGCTGCAGGTCTACGCCCTGCTCACCCGCTACCTGCTCGAGGTGCGCGGCGAGCGTGGTCACATCGTGAAGTCGATTACGACGTCGCGGATGATGGACCGCCTAGGCGCGATGTTCGACTGCCCGGTCATCGAGACGCGGGTTGGATTCAAGTACCTGGGCGAGAAGATGGAGGAGACCAACGCACTGATTGCGGGCGAGGAATCGGGTGGGTACGCCTTCCGCGGCCACATCCCCGAGCGGGACGGCGTGCTGTCCGGCCTCTACTTTCTCGACTACATGGTGCGCAGCGGCCGAACGCCATCGCAGCTGATGTCCGACCTGTTCGCTGCGGTTGGGCGCCACGAGTACGACCGCATCGACATCACCCTGCGCGCCGACGAGCGCGACACGATTCGCGCGCGCGCAGCCGACGCCGACCCGAAACAGATCGCGGGCATCCCGGTGGTGGGTCGCGACCAGATCGACGGGTTCCGCTTCCACCTCGAGGGGGGCTGGTGGCTCCTCCTGCGCTTTAGCGGCACCGAGCCGCTGCTGCGTGTCTACGCCGAGATGCCCTCCGCGGGGCAGGTCCAGGACGCCCTGCAGGCCGGCATGGAGCTCGTTGGAGTGGCCCTCTAGCGCACGCGCCAGCCTCCACCAAACGCGGCGCGAGGACGACTCGAACGCGACTCGAGACACTGGCACACAAGAAACGGCCGAGGCGTTTGCCTCGGCCGTTCTGTATCTGTCGGGGTCTGACTCGTGCGCGGCTAGCGCTTCGTGTACTGAGGGGCCTTGCGGGCGCGCTTGAGACCCGGCTTCTTTCGTTCCTTGACTCGGGCATCCCGAGTGAGCAGGAACTCCGAGCGGAGCGCACGCTTGTGCAGCGGATCCGCGGCGACCAGGGCTCGCGCAATGCCGAAGCGAATCGCGCCCGCCCAGCCGGAGAGACCGCCGCCACTGACCTTCGCCTGCACGTTGAACGCGTTGGCCTGATCAGTCGCCGCGAGCGGCCGTAGCATCTCCTGCCGCGCGGCCGGGCGAGGCAGCACTTCCTCCATGGGCTTGCCGTTGATCACGACGGCGCCGCCGCCGGGATACAGTCGCACCCGTGCGACTGCCGCCTTTCGCCGTCCAAGCCCGTAGTAGTAGTGCTGCTGCGTCGTCATGGACCTGCTGCTCTCTCGTTATTCGCTCGCCGCAGTGGAAGTGGCGGCAGCGCGTCGTCGTCGCGTGGCCGTCGCGGTGGCACCAATCGCGCCCGCGACTTCGGCGGCGTTCGCACGCTTCCGAGCGCGCGCGCCGGTACCGGCGTTGAGCTGCGCCTCGTGAGGGTGCTCGGCGCCAGCGTAGACCTTCAAGTGTCGGAAGAGCTCGCGTCCGCGCACGTTGTGCGGGAGCATCCCCTTCACTGCCTTTTCGACTACTCGGCGCGGGTCGCGGTCGAGCTGCTCCTGCACGGAGCGCTCGCGGAGGCCACCCGGGTGCCCGGTGTGCCGGTAGTAGACCTTGTCGACGCTCTTGGTGCCCGTCAGCGCGATCTCACCCGCGTTGATGACCACTACGAAGTCGCCCATCGGCAGGTGCGGCTCGTAGGTCGGCTTGTGCTTGCCGAGGAGCAGCTTGGAGGCCTCGGAGGCGAGCCGTCCGAGGGGGACGCCACGCGCATCGAGGACGTGCCACGACCGGTCCATCGCCTTCTCACTGAGGCGAAACGTCTTGGTTGTCATTCCCAGCCTACTTCCGAAGGAGCACGCTCCCGCGTCTGCCGCTCGCAATCGAGCACCGAACCATCCACGCCCCACTCGACCGCTCCTGGTGGGTACGCCACCGCTCGGAGCACCAGCCCCTGGGGCGGAGCTGTTGGCCCTGCCGACCCGGGCGCGCCGTCCAGGAGGGCGGCGAACTGCTCGGGGTGGAGACCGCCGCTTCCTACTCGCACCAGCGCGCCGACGGTGCGGCGGACCTGGTGCGGGAGGAAGCCGTCTGCCTCCATCGTGACCTCGACTCGATCAGGTCCCGCGCGGCGCACATCGCAGCGACGGAGCGTCCGAACGGTCGAGTACCCCACCGGGACCTTGCCCGCGAAGGCGGACCAGTCCCGACGATCCCGAGGCAACAACGCGACCGCTCGCGCCATCGCCTCCACGTCCAGCACACCCGCCCGGAGCCACTCCCGGCCCCGCGTGAGCGGTGCCCGTGGCACTCCGTGGCGGATGTCGTAGCGATACGACCTCGCTACTGCGTGTCGACGCGGGTCGAACCCCGCATCGACCGCGGCCACCGCTCGGACCGCGAGGTCCTCCGGCAACCGATGATTGAGCGCTGCTCGAAAGGCCCCCGGCGCCAGGCGCGAGTCGGTGTGCACCGCCCCCACCTCCCCAGTCGCGTTGACTCCA
>CADEHD010000228.1 GCA_902827055.1 uncultured Chloroflexota bacterium
GCAGTGCAGGGCGCGCCCAGTCGGTCGTGGAGGTGGCGCGTCGGTACGTCGAGGGCCAGTGGCGCGAGGCTGAGGAGGCCGCGACCTCGCTGCACCTCGGCCTCGAGGCGCTGCCGGACCTGTTCCGCCGCGCCCTCGAGATCACGAACCAGCTCAGCCGGGCGGCCGTCTGAGCGGCGCCCGCTCAGGCCGTCAGATGCACGGCTGGCGCTGGCATCACGAACGGAGTTCGCGCGTGACACACCTCGAGGCACGGCGCGCCGGTTGAACGAGGCGCGGGGCACAGCCCGCGCTCGACGCCGACCCGGCAGGCGACTCCCATGCACGGCTCACACGCCGCGCTGACGAGCGACTGCAGCGGCAGGGGTCCTGCTGACGAGGATGGAGCAGGGCACCCGCCGCCGGACCTCGTACGGGCCGGCATCGCACGAACAGGAGGCAGGATGCACACCACCACGCCACATCTCGGAGCCCAGGGCCGCCGCGCGCGGGGCGTGCGACGCGCGCTCGTACGGCTCGTCGCGATCGCGGCGCTGAGTGCCATCGGACTCACCGCTGGCAGCGCGCTCCTCGAAGGCCGCACGGCCGCCACCGCCGCGACCGCGAGCTGCACCCCCGGCGCCGGCTGGGGCACCGTCCGGTCAGACTACGCCGACCAGGTGCTCACCCTCGTCAACCAGCACCGCGCTTCGATCGGCGCCGGGCCCCTCCGCATCTCCAGCGCCCTCCGCGACTCCGCGGTCTGGAAGGCGCAGCACATGGCCGAGTACGGGTACATGTCCCACGATGACCCGGCGCCGCCGCTCGCGCGGACCTGGTACAGCCGCGTGCAGTCGTGTGGCTACACCCGAGGCGGGGCTGGCGAGAACATCGCGTACGGCTACCCCTCGCCGCAGTCGGTGATGACCGGCTGGCTGAACTCCGCGGGCCACCGCGCCAACATCGAGAACTCCAGTTACCGCGTGATCGGCATCGGCGCCGCGTCGTCTGATGGCGGCACGCTCTACTGGGCGCAGAACTTCGGCACCTTCGATGACAGCGGCGCGACGCCGACGCCGACCGCGACCGCGACCGCCACCGCCACCCCGAAGACCACGGCCACTGCCACGGCAACGGCGACTCCGAAGACCACGGCAACCGCGACGGCGACCGCAACGCCGAAGAGCACCGCCACCGCCACGGCAACCCCGAAGGCGAGCGCGACGCCCACCCCCACTGCCTCGCCGACGCCCGCGCCGACGGCCACCCCGGCGCCCGGCGGCATCACCGCGCTCCCCTCGAGCGTGGGCCTGTTCAGCGGTACGCCGCTGTCAGGAGGCGTGCCCGCTCTGCGCGCCGCGGACGGCAGCTACTTCGTGCTGTCCTCGAGCGGCGGCACGTCCTGGTACGGGATGATGTCGGGCGTGCCGAACGGGCTCACGAGCCTCTCCGTGACCTATCGAGGGATGCACTCGGCGAGTTGCACGCAGAACGTCTGGATCTGGAACTGGACTCGCGGGAGCTGGACGCGCCTTGACTCGCGCGCCGCTGGTGCGCTCGCCACGGTGACGCCGACCGTCTCTGGCGCGCTCGCCGAGTACGTGAGCGGGAGCTCCGGTCCGGGCAACGTCGCGGTCGCCGTGACGTGCGGCAGGTCCGATAGCGGGCCGGTCATCACCAGCTCCGACCTCCTGTCCGTGACCTACCGCTAACCGCGGCAGGGCGGCACGCGCAGCCTCGGGACTTCGCCGGCACCGAGGCTGCGCGACCGTAGCGAGGCGAGCCGCGCCCGCTGGCTGCCGACGGCTGCAGTCGTAGACGTCAAAGAGCGCCCTCCAGAGGGCGCTCTTTGGCGAGACACACGACTCGGTCCGCCCCCTGGGCGCCGGGGCGTCAGGCTTCCGGGGCCTGCCCGCCATCCACGGCCTGGTTGGCACGCGACCGGGCCAGCCGCGCCTCGAGCTGGCGCGCCGACGCCTCCAGCTCATCGAGGTGGACGCGGACGCGTTCTCGCGCCTGCTCGGCCTCGGCATCGAGCCCCGTGAGCTCGAAGAACTTCCAGAACTTCAGGATGGGGAGCACCACCTCGTCGCGGTGGATGCGCATGTTGTAGATCCCGGCCTGCGCGATGCGCGCCGCCTTGCGGGCGAACCCCGGGATGCCGGCACCCGGCATCTTGAAGTTGAGGATCTCGTCGGCGATCGCGAGGACGGCACGCGAGGGCGCCAGGTCGAGCGAGGCAGCCAGCATGTCGCGGTAGAAGACCATGTGCAGGTTCTCGTCAGCCGCGACTCGAGCCATGATCTGGTCGGCGACCGGGTCATTCGAGTACTTGCCGGTGTTCCGATGCGAGACCCGGGTCGCAAGCTCCTGGAACGCCACGTACGCGAGGCCGTGCAGGACATCGGGCGTGTCGTGGTCGTAGCCCTGCTGGAGCTGCGTCATGCGCCCGCGTTCGAGCGCCGTTGGGTCGAGGTTGCGCGTCACCGTGAGGTAGTCACGCAGCACGATCGAGTGCCGAAACTCCGGTCGCAGCCTCGTCCGCCTTGAACGGGCGCTCGCCATTCGCGCCCGATTTCGGCTGAGGTGCAGGCGTCAGGCTGACGGGCGGGCGGGCCTCAAGGGGGTCGACGCCTTCCCCGAACATGTCCTCGCGAGGGTTGAGGAAAACCAGCGAACCTCCGAGCACAACGGCGGCGAACAGGCCGGCGTTCAGCATGGGATACCAGGCCGGGGCTGCGCCTAGCATTTCAAGAATGTCGAAGCCGTTGAGCGAGATGATGTAGAGTGCAACGGCCACCATGAAGGGCCCGCGCAGACGGCGTCGCGTTTCGACGAGATCGTCCTTCCAGCTTCGAACGACAATGGCGATCGACCAGACCGCAAGCGTGACCTGCAGCAGGGTGCCGACGATCCAGACCTGCGCGCTCAACGGTCCAAGCTGCAGCATGTTTGCGATCCCGCAAGCGCCCATGGCCGTGGGCGCGAGGAACATGACCGGTCGGTAACGATCGAGGTCGCAGAACAGCGCCATCACCATCAACCAGAACCAGCCGACCGACGTCATGGCGGCAACGCCGACGAACATGCGCATTTCGGGCGGCAGCGCGCCGGTCTCGTCGTTCCAGAGCTTCACGGCGAACATGGCGGAGGTCAGAAAGAATGTGAGCCCTGTCCAGCGAGCGGCTGGTCGCGGAGCGCGCAGCATCGCCGCCGCCATTGCGAGAAGCGCGCCGGCGCAGACGCCCAGCAAGAGCTGAGTGAAATCCCCGGTCATCCCGCCATCCGCGCTGCCGGTCATGCGTGTCCCCGAGGCTCAGGAGCTCGTGATCAGATCTGTTCGATGGAGATCAAGACGCAAGGTGACGGCGTCAAGGCCGCGGCAAGCCGTAACCCCAAACTATTCGGCGGCGACGGCGCGGCCGCCATCCTCATCGTCGACTTCGGCGGCGGCATCAGGGTCCCAGACGAGTATGTCGCCGGGCTGGCACTTGAGTTCGCGGCACAGGGCCTCCAGCGTCGAGAAGCGGATCGCCTTGGCCTTTCCCGTCTTGAGGATCGACAGATTCGCAAGCGTGATGCCGACGCGGTCGCCCAGCTCGGTGAGCGACATGCGCCGGTCCAGCAGGACCCTGTCGAGAGTAACCCGGATCGCCATCGGCGCCGCTGTCGTCCTTCATCCAAGCCGGCGGACCATCCGCCGGAGCCTTCTCAACGCAATCTGGGCCGCGCTGTCGACATTAACCATGCCGGATGTGCAATGTCCGAACCATCGACTGCCGGAGGTTGGTTCAGGTCGACAA
>CADEHD010000229.1 GCA_902827055.1 uncultured Chloroflexota bacterium
TTTCGGCGGTACGCCCGGAAGACCACCCACAGGCCCAGCATGGCCTCCAGCGCGATCGCCGACAGCGCACCGGCGATGCGCTCCGCATCGCCCCCGGTCCCCACGATGTACAGCCCGAGCGCGATCGCGCCGATGAGCAGCGCGGTCCCCACCACCACGGCCACGACGCCCAGCACGAGGTCCAGCGGCGACCAGATGGGATCGAGCACGCCGGGGTGGCGGCTCGGATTGGCCTCGAGCGTGCCTGCGCTGGTCACCATGGCCCGAGAGTATCAGCCCCGGAGGCGCACCGTCCGAGGCCGCGCGGGGGCCGTTACTCGTTGCCAGCCGGGCCGGGAGGCGTGGCGCTGCCGCGGCTGCCCGCCACGGTCGGCGAGGCCGCGGATGGGGCGGGCGCGGCCGACACGGCGTTCGTCGAGGCAGCTCCGCCGCACACCACGATCAGCGGCGAACGCGCCTCGAGGGTCCCCGTGGGGAACTGGCCCTGCCACTCGCGGTTCACCATCGGCGGCGCGCCGGGGATCATCCCCACCAGGCCGCCCCCGGTCTTGCTCGTCCACACGGACACCGCCGAGCAGCGGCGCTGGCCGATGACGTTCAGCAGGCTGTCCACGGTCCCGCCCGAGTACACCACGAGCGCAAGCCCGCCGCCCGCGGGCAGGTCGCCGATGATCGCCGGCGACACGCCATCGGTGCTGGCCGCCGGCACCGAGGAGGGGCCGGCCGCCGCCACGGGCGCGGGGGTGGGCGTCGCGGTCGGGGCCGGGGTGGCGGCTGCGGCTGCCGGCGTGGCCGCCGGCGGCGTGCTGCCCCCGCTCCGCACGAGGTACTGGCTCGCGACCCAGCCGACGCTCCCACCCGCGGACACCGACTGCCACACGACGCCGTCGGCCTGCACGCTACCCTGGAGGAGGGTCACGGACCCGCCATCGGGGAGGCACGTGAGCACGGGCGCGCTCGACGACGGCTCCGAGCGCAGGCGCAGGCAGTCCCCCTCCGCTCGAATGGTGGCGGCGGCGCCGGCCTGTTCGGGGCTCACGCCGGGCGGGAGCAACGTGCCCCCAGGACCGCCCACGATGCCCGGCGCGGCTTCGGGGGTGAGGCCGGGCAGTCCGCCCGCGGCAGGAGCGATCTTGCTGAACGAGCCGCGCATCCCCACGTCGCTCCCACTGAGCGGCCCGGCGGCGGTCTCGTAGAACCGGTACACGTGCACGCTGATGTTCGGGTAACGCGCGGCCAGCGCCAGCGGGTTGTACCCCTCGCGCAGCCGCACGACGCCGTCAAACGCCAGGTTCGAGTCGATGACGCGGAAGACGCCGGGCGTCTCGGCATTCACGATGATCGAGGTGTGCATCCCCATGTGGTCGGCGTCCGGGCCGTCGTCGCGGTCGTCGATGAGCTGAATCACGTCACCGGCGCGCGCGGCCTCCAGCGGTACCTCGACGGCGCCGGCCTCGAGGTACCCGGTCCGGTACCCGAACCCCATCTGCCGCCCGGTCGCCGTCGCGATCACCCGGCGCACCCACGGGAAGCACTCGCCCTCGTAGGTCCCCACGGCCTGGATCGCCACGTTCAGCACGGGCGAACTCAGCGCCACGGTCTCCAGGGACGGCTGCTCGATGCCACCACCACCCCAGACGTCGGCGCCCAGGGCCGACATGGGGGTGACAATCGCCAGGACGAGCAGGGGGGTGAGCGCAAGCCAGCGGGGCAGGCGCGCCAGGGGGGCGTCGGTGAACCGCATCCGCAATCTCCAAGAGTGACCACCGACGGCATCCCGGAGGCTCCCGCGGCAGACATCCGTGTCTCGGTGGCCGGCGCGGTGCGCCCGACCTCGTGGGAAGGTACGAGGTGTCGAGACGCTTTTCAAACACTTTCGATAACGTCTCCTATGGTTGTGCACCATGGCCCTTGACACTACGGCGCTAGCCGTTCCGCCACGCACCCCCTGCCCGTTCGGGTGATTCGAGCGCGGACGCCTCCCTGCCATCCTCGAACCACCCTCGCACGACCGAGGTGACACACTTTTTCCGATGGAGGCAGCACCATGACCACCTCACCCGGCGCCGCCGAGGCGCTCTCGCTCAGCCTCGCCGACGCCGCCGAGCACGCCGCACGCTGGACGGTCCGCGTGGCCGCGCGGCGGCGCATCGGCGCCACCGGCGTCGCATGGACCACCGAGGGCGTTGTGGTCACCGCCGACCACGTCATCGAATCCGAGGACGACGTCACGGTCGGCCTCCCCGACGGCTCGGCGGTCCCGGCCCAGGTCGTGGGCCGCGACCCGGGCACGGACCTCGCGGTGCTCCGCCTCGATGGCGCCAGTCTGCCCGCGGCGGATCACGCCCCGGAGGGCTCGGTGCGCGTGGGTCAGCTCGCGCTCGGCCTCGGGCGACCGGGGAGTTCGATCCAGGCGTCGCTCGGCGTGGTGAGCGCCCTCGGCGGGCAGTGGCGCACGCGCCGCGGCCGCCAGATCGAGGGCTTCGTCCGCAGCGACGTCACCTTCTTTCCTGGCTTCTCCGGCGGCCCGCTCATCGATGTCGCCGGGCGGCTCATCGGCATCAACACCTCCCGATTCGGCCCCGCCCAGGGCATCGCGATCCCGGCCGCCGTGGCCGGACGGATCATCGAGGTGCTCCTCGCGAAGGGGCGGATCTCGAGGGCATACGTGGGCATCGGCAGCCAGCCGGTGGCGCTGCCTCCGGCGCTCGCGGCTCGCATCGCCGGGCAGGAGTCCGGGCTACTGGTCGTCTCCGTGGAACCCTCGAGTCCGGCCGATGTCGCGGGCTTGCTCGTGGGCGACATCCTGGTCGGGATGTCGGGCGTCGCGATCGCCGACGCCGCCGACCTCCAGTCGCAACTGGGACCGGAGCGAGTTGGCGAGGCAGCGGTCCTGCAGGTGCTCCGCGGCGGCGCCCCGCTGGACCTGCCCGCGACGCTCGGCGAGCGGCCATAACGTGGACCCCGTGGTGACGCGGCGGGTCGCCTCGAGCCCCGCGATGCCCAACCGCGGCCCCCAGGGCGGTCCGGGGCGGACACGGTGGTAACGCTCACGGCGGCCCGGCCCCTGCCGGCAGTGGCGGTCTACGCGCGGAGTCCGGTGGTGCGCGCCGGCCTGCGCGACCTCCTCGCGACGGCGGGTTTCGAGGTCACGGGCCAGTCCGGGCCGGGACAGCCGCTCCCGGGCTCGGACGTCGTGGTCATCGACGCGCCCCGTGAGACGCAGCACGACGCGGAGGGCATCGCGCTCGCCGCGGAGGCCGAGGGCGCGGCGGTGGTGCTGCTCGTCGATTACCTCCCGGCGCGCGCCCTCGCGCCGGGACAGCCGCCACGCGGATGGCTGCCCCGCGAGGCGCCCGACGCCGCCCTCGCCGCGGCGGTGGTCGCGGTCGCGGCCGGGCTTGCGGTCGTGGACCCACTCCTCGAGCGGGGCGCGGGCACCGAGGACGACCGCGTGCCGCTCACCGAACGTGAGCACGAGGTCCTGAGACTGGTGGCGCTGGGGATGACGAACCGCGCCATCGCGCTGGCGCTGGGCATCAGCGAGCACACCGCCAAGTTCCACGTGGGCGCGGTGCTCGCCAAGCTGGGCGCGCAGTCCCGCGCCGAGGCGGTCTCGGTCGCGGTCCGGCTCGGCACGCTCACCCTCTAGCGCGCACCCCGCGAGGCGCGACCGCTACGTGGGCCGTGCTCGGAACGACACGACCTCGAACCCCAGGTGCGACTCGATGGCGGCCCGCT
>CADEHD010000230.1 GCA_902827055.1 uncultured Chloroflexota bacterium
CGGCGACGGTGTACCCCATCATCCGATAGCGCGCGGCGCGGATCACGGGGCGTCGGGCTCCCGGAGCACGTACCCCAGCCCGCGCACGGTCTGGATCAGCCGCGGCCCGTGCTGCTCGGTCTTGGTCCGGAGGTAGTGGATATAGAGGTCGACGACGTTCCCGTAGGGCTCGGAGCCCTCGCCCCACACGCCATCGAGGATCTCAGCGCGCGTCAGGGTGTCCCCCTCGTGCCGCATCAGGAACGACAGGAAGCCGTACTCGCGAGCGGTGAGGTCCAGCCGATGGCCGGCGCGCTTGACCTCGCGCTTGAGCGGGTCCAGCACGAGGTCCCCGACGCGGATCTCGGGGCCCTGGAGGCCGGCCGGGCGCCGCGCCAGCGCGCGCACGCGGGCGCGCAGCTCGGCCACGGCGAACGGCTTCACGAGGTAGTCGTCGGCGCCCACATCGAGGCCCTGCACGCGGTCCTCGACGGAGTCTCGCGCGGTCAGCATCAGCACCGCCGAGCGCACCCCGGACTTGCGCAGCTCACGACACACCGTGAACCCATCGATGTCTGGCAGCATGACGTCGAGGACGAGCACCTCGAAGCCACCCTCGCGCGCCCGGTCGAGCGCGGTCGTGCCGTCGTGCGTCACCTCGACGTCGTGCCCGTCCTCGCGCAGCGCGTCCGCGACCAGCGCCGCCATGCGCTCTTCGTCCTCGGTGAGCAGCACGCGCGCCACCTGGCACCCCATCGCTAGCATCCGTCGGCTCCTCTACGGTACCGCGTCGCCCACCAGCCGCATCCGGCGCGCCGCACTCGGCTGGGCGGCTGCGCGGCACACACGAAGGGGGCCCTGCGGCCCCCCTCGCTACGTCGCACCTGCGTCCCCGGTCGATCCGCGCCTCACGGGTTCGAGAACGGCAGGCCCGGCTGGAATCCCTCGTGCGTCGCTAGAAGGAGGTGCCGGGGGTGCCGCTCGGCGCGGTGCCGGGCTGCATCCGTGGCCCGAATCCGCCGCCGAACCCGTGACGACCACGCCCGCCCTCGCCGGGCATGCCGGTCGGGTGCACCATCGTGATCATCTGGTCGAGGTTCGACTGCAGCATCGCGAGCATCTGGTTCGCCTGGTCCTGGGTCAGCTTGCCGGCCGTCACGGCCTCGGCGGCCTTGGCCTGGGCCTGCGACGTGATGAACGCCTTCAGCTCATCCGAGGTCTTGCCGTGCGCCTGCGCCACGTCCGCCAGGCTCTTCCCCGGCAGCTCGGCCCGAAGCGCCTCGGGCGTGACCCCGAGGAAGGTCGCGAGCGCCTCGTGCGCGGTCTGGAGGATCCCACCGGGGCCACCGGGGCCACGATGCATGCCGCCCGGTCCGCCCTTGCCGTGGCCAAAGCCACCGAAGCCGGGGAACTGCCCCGAGTTGATCGCGTCCTTCGCCTGCTGCGCCTGCTCGGCGGTGAGCCGGCCTGCGGCCACGGCCTCATCGATGTGCTGCAGCGCGGTCTGCTTCATCGCCTCCTTGACCCGAGTCGCGTCCACGCCGAGGTTCTGCGCGAAGCGGTTGAGGTGCTCCTCGGCGCGCTGCTCGCGGGTCTGTGCCGGCGTCGGTGTCTGCGCGTACGCCACGCCGGCTGCTGTCGCGGCGATCGCTGCCGCGGCGCCACCAGCCACCATCAGTCGGGTCTTGCTCCAGCCGAATGCTGCCATCCTGGTCCTCCATCTGCGCCGGTCCGTCCGACCGGCTCTCGTAGGGTGGGAGCCCTATCGCTCTACCAACCTACGGGGGCCCGGATGGCGCTACATGTGGCGGGCATTAGTCCGAGATGAGCCTCGGATTAGGCCGCCTCCCGATTACCTCCGTGGTACACGCGCTCCCGAGGACGCGCGCGACGCTCGAGTCCTGGAACCTGCGCAAAGCCTCCTGTGTCGGCGCGAGTCGCAACGTATCCTCCGGCCATGATGACCGCGATGGGGTCCGGCGCCTTCCGAGGACGAGTGCACCTCCCCTTCCTGGGGCTGGCGTTCTTCCTCGGGACCTTCGGGGGACTCGCCCTCGCCGCGTCGCTGCCGCTCACGGCACTGTGGCGAGGCGAGATCGCGACGTCGTGGGTGGAGCACGCGCAGGTGCACGGGCACCTGCAGGCCATCGGCTTCGTGGGGTTGTTCATTGTCGGGGTGGCGTACCGCATGCTCCCCGCGTTCGCGGGTCGGCCGCTGCCCCATCCCGCGCTCGTCGTGCCCTCGTTCTGGCTCCTGGCGCTGGGCGTCGTCGGACGCGCCGCGGGCCAGCCGGTGTCCGGCAGCCCGTGGGGGGCCGCCGTGTTCGTGGCCAGTGCGTGGGCGGAGTTGGCGGGCGTGGGGCGGTGCGCCGCGACCGTCCTGGGGGTGGCGGTGCCGGCCGTGCGGAGCGGTCGCGCGCCCTACTGGCCCTTCCTCGCCGCCGGGACGGTGTGGTTCGTGGTGCAGGCCGCCCTGGGCGCGCTGTGGATCACGGCGCTCGTGCGCGAGGGCGGGACGGTGATCCCCGTCGCGCGGAACGCGCCGCTGCTGTTCCTGCAGTTCTTCGGTGTCCACCTGATGTTCATCCTCGGAGTCGGACTGCGCGCGTTCCCGACCTTCTTCGCCGCGGGGCCGCTGCCGGCGAGCGCGGTTCAGCGTGCGTTTCGCGCGACGCAGCTGGGGACCGCGTGCGTCCTCGCGGGAGGCATTGCGCGCGCGTACGGCCTCGAGGCGCTGTGGCCCATCGAGAGCCTGGGGTTCGTGCTGCTCGGCGGGGGGCTGATCCGCGCGACGTGGTTCACGGGCTGGTGGCGCGAGCCGTCTCGGATTCGCACGGCGTCGAGGCCGTCGGCGTACCTCCTCCAGCCTGCGATGGCGTGGCTGGTGCTGGCGGGGGCACTCCTGGTGGGGCTCTCCCTCGTGCGCGGCGCGGGCGGCGAACCCGTGCGGACGAACGAACTGGACGCGATCCGGCACATCGTGGGAGTCGGCGTGGTGCTGAGCACGATCGTCGGGATGGCGCAGATGATCCTCCCGGAGTTCGCCGGCGAGCGCCTGCTGGGACGGCAGGCCGCCTGGCGAGGGATGGCGTTCGGGATCGCGCTGGTGGTGGCGACGGCGCTCCGCGCCGGTGCGCGACTGTTCGCACCCTGGCTGCCCCCGGCCGTCGTGTGGTGGTCGATGTCGCTCGCGGGGGTGCTCGCCCTGCTCGTCATCGGCAGCCTCGGGTACTACTTCGTGCGCGGGGTCCGATCGCACCACCTGGTCCTCGAAGCTGCCGCGCGGCCCAGCGCCGGGCGCGCCGGACCTCCGTCCTGACAAGACGCGACTCCCTCGATGTGTTCTCCGGCGGGCACAGCGCACGTGGCGCGTCCCACGGAGTGCCGGGTACGCTCCGAGGCACCGCCGGCACCCCAGGCCCGGTCCGCCTCGAAAGGACTCGCCCCATCGTCAGCGACCACAGTCCGGCGCCGGTCGGCTCGACCTCGGTGGTGCGCGTCATCCACAGTTCCGACCTTCACGTCGGGATGGACGAGGTGCGCCACGGGATCGCGGTCCTCGAGGGGGTCATCCGCACCGCTCAGGCCGCGCGCGCCGACCTGCTGGTGCTGGTGGGCGATGTCTTCGACCACAACCGCGTCGACGCGGGCGTCCTGCGCAGCGCCACCGATGCGCTCCTCGGGGCGGGCATGCCCACGGTGATCCTGCCCGGCAACCACGACTCGCTGGTGGAGACATCCGTCTACCGTCGCGCC
>CADEHD010000231.1 GCA_902827055.1 uncultured Chloroflexota bacterium
GGCGATGCGCACCACTTCCTCGACCACGTCGTCGGGAATCGCGATGTCGGTGCGCCACCAGGGCGGCGTCACCACGTAGTGCCCGCCCTTGCGCTCGGTCTCGAAGCCGAGCGCGTCGAGGATCGAGCGGACCTCGCGGTCCGGCACCTTGTACCCGATCAGGGTGTCGAGGCGCTTCCGCGAGACCTCCACTGCGCGCGGTGTGAACTTCCGCGGATAGACGTCGACGCGCCCGCGGCGCGCGGTGCCGCCTCCCACCTCGACGAGGAGCTTCGTGGCGCGCTTCGAGGCGTGCAGGGAGAGCTCGGGCGACAGGCCCCGCTCAAACCGCGATGACGCCTCGGACCGCAGGTGCAGCCGCGTGGAGGTGCGCCGGATGCTCGACCCGTCGAATGCGGCCGACTCGAGGAGGACTCGGGTGGTCGTCTCGGTCACCTGCGTGGCGGCGCCGCCCATGACCCCGGCGATCGCGATTGGACGGCCGCCCGGCTCGCCCTCGTCGGTGATGAGCAGGGTGCCGGCGCGGAGTTCCCGCTCGACGCCATCGAGGGTGGTGATGCGCTCGCCCTCGCGCGCGCGCCGGATCACGATGGCGCCGCGCAGCTGGTCGGCGTCGAACGCGTGGAGCGGCTGCCCCAGCTCGAGCATGACGTA
Organism: uncultured Chloroflexota bacterium; assembly: GCA_902827055.1. GTDB lineage: Bacteria > Chloroflexota > Dehalococcoidia > UBA2979 > UBA2979 > RBC038. The sequence continues at coordinate 655 of CADEHD010000231.1, forward strand.
GTTCGTGATGTCGACAACGTTGCTGATCGGGCGCTGGCCGGCGGCGCGCAGGCGGTCCTGCAGCCACACGGGGGAGGCGCCCACGGTCACCCCGTCCACGAGGGTGGCGACGTAGCGCGGGCAGAGGTCGGGGTCATCGATGCGGACTGTGACGACCTCGGAAGCGCGTTCCTTGCCCTCCTTGTAGGCCAGGTCGGGCTCACGCACGGCGCCGCCCTCGATCGCCGCGATCTCGCGCGCCATCCCGAGCATGTTCATGGTGTCGGCGCGGTTCGGCCACACGTGCACGTCGAGGACGACATCGCCCAGGTAGTCGGCGAGCGGCGTGCCGATCGGGGCGTCGCCGGGCAGCTCGAGGATGCCCTCGTGCGCCTCGCTCAGGCCCAGCTCGCGCTCGGAGAGCACCATCCCCGCCGACTCCACGCCGCGGATGGTGGCGGCCTTCAACTCGAGGCGCTCGCCGGTGTGCCCATTCACGAGCACGGCGCCCTCCCGTCCGAAGGCCACGCGCTGGCCGACGGCGAGGTTCGGCGCGCCACACACGACGCGCTGCGGCGCTGCCCCTCCGAAGTCGACGGTCGCGAGCCGGAGGCGGTCGGCGTTGGGGTGCGCCTCCACCTCGACGACCGACCCGACGACGACACGCTCGCGGTCCCAGCCGCCCACGCGGTGGATGCCCTCCACCTCGGCCGAGGCGAGCGTGAGGCGATGCGCCACCCCATCCGGGTCCGTGGTCAGGCTCTCGGGCGCGGGGTCGAGGTACTCACGCAACCACTTCAGCGACACGAGCATGCGGTCGGCTCCCCCTCGAGCGCACAAACGGCGCGCACTTCCCGAGTCTAGCCGTGGCTCCCCCGGTGACGAAAGGCGGCGAGCGGTATCACGCCGCCCCCGCGCAAGGACGCCCAGTGGCGGAATACACGCGGCGCGCCCCGAGCTGGGCGCGACCTAGAACTGGCGCAGGAAGCGCAGGTCGTTCTGGTAGAAGTTCCGGATGTCGTCCACGCCGTAGCGCAGCATCGCAATGCGCTCGACGCCCATGCCGGCGGCGAATCCGGTGTACCGCGTCGTGTCGTACCCCATCCGCTCGAGGATCTCCGGGTGCACCATCCCCGCGCCCATGATCTCGAGCCAGCCCGATCCACGACAGACCGGACACGACGGGCTCGTGCACGCGCACGCGAAGCAGTCCACGGCAATCTCGACGCCCGGCTCGACGAACGGGAAGTACGAGTTCCGCATCATCACGCGGCGCTCCGAGCCGAACATCGCCCGCGCGAACTCCTGCAGCGTGCCCTTGAGGTCCGCCATCGAGACGCCCTCGTCGACGACGAGCAGCTCGACCTGCTGGAGCATCCACTCGTGGGTGGCGTCGGTGGCCTCGTAGCGGTAGCAGCGACCCGGTACCGCGATGCGGATCGGCGGCTCGTGCGTCTCCATGTAGCGGGCCTGCATCGGGCTCGTGTGGGTCCGCAGCAGCAGCCCCCCGGCACCCTCCCACTCGCCCCCACTGTCGAGCCAGAACGTGTCCCACATGTCGCGCGCGGGGTGGTCGGCCGGGATGCGCAGCGCCTCGAAGTTGTAGGCGTCGTGCTCGATCTCCGGTCCCTCAATCGTCGCGAACCCCATCCGCTCGAACGTCCCGAGGATCTCGCGCAGCGTCAGGGTCAGCGGGTGGTAGCGCCCACGCCGGAGCGGCCGGCCCGGCAGCGTCACATCGATTGCGCCCTCGGTCATCGAGGCCTGCAGCGCGGCCTGCTTCAGCTCGTCCAGCCGCGCCTGCAGCGCCGCCTCCAGCTCGTTCTTGAGGCGATTAGCCGCCGCCCCGAGGGCACGACGCTCGTCGGGGGCGAGGTCGCCCAGCGACCTCAGGACGCCCGTGAGCGACCCGGAGCGCCCGAGCACGGCGGCGCGCCACGCCTCGAGAGCACGCTCGTCAGAGGCGTCCGCGAGTCCTGCCCGCGCCTGCACCTCGAGTTCACGTACGGCATCAGTCGTCGTCATCGTTGCTCCTGGCCTCCGGACCCGGAGTGTACCGCCCGCGGATTCGAGGGGCGAAAGGCGGGCGCCAAGCGTGTCGGTGCCCCGTCGACCTGCAACGCGGGCGATATTCCCGGTAGTCGACCCCCCTGCCTAGGGTGGTGGTGGCCAGGGAAGGTCACTCCCGCGCAAGGAGGCGCACTCTCCCGCGCAGTCCGAGGCCGTGTCCACGGTCGCGGCGATGACTCCACCGGCGCGCCCCGGCGCCAGCAGCCCCGGGGCCCCCGCGCCGCCCTTGCACCATCCGACGACGCGCCACTCCACCGATCCGCGTCGCGACGCCCGCCTCCGCTACCATCGATGCTGCACATCCGTTCCCCAAGGCGAGAGGCGCGACCATGAGCATCCGCGGGTACATCCTCGTCGAGACCGAGGTCGGTCGCACGCAGGCGGTTGGAAGCGCGGTACGCGGCCTCCAGTCCACGAACGCGCGTGTCCTCGCCGTCGACACGGTCACGGGGCCCTTCGACGTGATCGTGCAGCTCGAGGCCGACAACCTCGACCTCCTGGGCAAGTGCATCACCGAGGAGATCCAGAAGCTCGCCGGCATCCAGCGCACGACGACGTGCCTGTCCGTGAACCTCGGCTAAGCGGAGCGAGGACGGCCGTGGCCACCCCTGAGGCCGCTCGCCACGACGATCGTCGCCCCGAGCCGCCCGCGGGCATGATCTCGGTGGAGGAGGCGCGTGAGCGCATCCTCGCCCACGTCGGCCCGCTGGAGGCCGTGCGCGTTCCCCTCGACGCGGCGCTCGGGCTCGTCCTCGCCGAGGATGTCCACGCAACGTTCGACATCCCCCCGCTCGCCAACACGGCGATGGACGGGTACGCGGTGCGCTCCGCGGACACGACGGGCGCGACCCCGGACCGTCCACGCACCCTCCGTGTCACGGGCTACCTCGCGGCCGGGCACCTCGCGGAGGGCGGAGTCGGGCCCGGCGAGGCGTTCTCCGCTGGCCGGCCGGCCGGGTGTCAGGCGGCTGGAGGGTCGGCCCGCAGATG
>CADEHD010000232.1 GCA_902827055.1 uncultured Chloroflexota bacterium
TCGAGGTGGTCACGCCGCCGACCTCGTGCGCGGCGTGCGCGTGACCGCCTTGAGCCAGCGGTCTACCTCGGACTGCGAGCGCAGGCGGACGAAGTCGATGTGCGCCCACCGCGGGTCGTGCCGCTTTGCCAGCATGCCGGGACGCCTCGTGAGGTGCGACTGAACCGCCCAGTTGATGAGCGAATCCTTGCCGCTCCAGACCTTGAGGTGCTTTGCGAACGTCTCCCGGTTGGTACCCCAGAGCAGCTCCTGCGAGCGTGACCGCAGCCACGCCCGCCGCACCACCCGCCACAGCGAGCGCGCCAGCCCGAGGTCGAGGTGGATGGCGACCTGTGCTTCGGGCCAGGTGATGTCCTCGGTACGGCTCGTGTAGTTGCCCGCCGCGATCCAGCGCCCCCCCTCGATGGCGGCGCGGACCTTCGCGCGGAAGTCCTCGGGTTCCGGCTCGGTCCAGCCGGGAAGCCAGAAGAGGGCGTCGAGCTCGACGAACGCCAGCCCGAGGCGGCGCGCCAGCTCCTCGGCCAGCGTGCTCTTGCCGCTGCCCGTGTTGCCGATGACGAGGATGCGCTCGAGTCCGGTCACGCGCACCTCCGGGGATCAAGAGGCCGCCCTGCGGCGGCCTCTGCTGGTCGACTGGCCCCGCGAGGGCAGGCTACATGTACTGGCCGCCGTTGAGGCTGAGCTGGGCACCGGTGAAGAAGCCGCCCTCGGTGACGAGGAATCGCACCGCCGCCGCGACTTCCTCGGCGGTGCCGAAGCGGCCAACGGGGATGTTGCCGATGAGCGTCGTCTTGATCTCGTCGGACAGCGCGGCCACCATGTCGGTCTCGATGAAGCCCGGGCAGACCGCGTTCACGGTGATGCCGAAGCGCGCGAGCTCCTTCGCGGCGGTCTTGGTGAAGGCGATCATGCCGGCCTTCGCAGCGGCGTAGTTCGCCTGACCGAGGTTGCCCATCTGGCCGATCACACTCGACATGTTCACGATGCGGCCGTAGTTGCGCTCGCGCATGCCGCCGAGCGCGGCCTGGGTGGTGTAGAAGATCGAGGAGAGGTCGGTCTGGATGACCTCGTTCCACTCGGCGTCGCTCATGCGCTGGATCGTGCGGTCGCGGTTCACGCCGGCGTTGTTGATCAGGATGTCGACCTTGCCGCACTGCTCCTCGGCGGTCTTGATGAGGGCGCGCGCTTCGTCGGGGTTCCCGACGTTCGCCTGCACGATGATGGCCTTGCCGCCCGCCGCTTCGATCTCTGCCTTGCACGAGTTTGCGGCGTCTTCATTCGACGTGTAGTTGATGACCACCGCGGCGCCGTGCTTCGCGAGCTCGATGGCGCACGCGCGGCCGATGCCGCGGCTCGCGCCCGTTACCACTGCCACCTGTCCGTCGAGTGCCCCCGCCATCGTTATCCCCTCGCTAGGTACGTGCTGACCGCTGTCTGAGTTCGTTCGGCGCCCCGCACTGTGCCGTACTCGGGCCGGTGTTGTCGAGGGGCGCGCGGTGCGAATGGCGAACGCCGGGCCCGGCCCGAGCCGGGCACCACTAGCTGGCGGGCAACGTTGCCCCGTACATCGCTTCTCCCGAGGCGGCCCGGTCACCCTCGAGGTGCAGCAGTTCGCAGGCACGGCTGCGCATGCCGGTATCGTTCACACGTTCGTAGACGATAACGATGGTCGCCGCCGAGGCGTCCCACACGGCCTGCACGAGCTCGAATCGGGTGTCGCCCAACCTCGGGACGGCGGCCGTCCAGTAGGCGCGAAGGGCGTCGCGGCCCTCCACGATCGCGCTGCCCGTGAGCTGCTCCGCGCGTGGGCTGACGAATCGCGCGTCCTTGGTGAAGTGTCCGAGTACGCGTTCGATGTCACGCGTGTTCCACGCCTCGATCCAGTCATGGGCGAGCGCGTCGGGGTCCATTCCGCTCTAGACCCGCGTAGGCGGGGTGTACTCGCCCCACTGCTCGCGGAGCACGCCGCACATCTCGCCGAGGGTCGCGTAGGTCTTCACGGACTCGAGGATGGCGGGCATGAGGTTCTCCTCGCCGCGCGCGGCCTCACGGAGGCGGGCGAGCGAGGCCTCAACGGCGGCTGTGTCGCGCTCGGCACGCAGCTTCTTGAGCGATTCAAGCTGTGAGGCGACCACGGCGAGGTTGGGTCGGAAGAGCGGCGTCGCGTCCTCGTTGGGGTTGATGTAGTCGTTGACCCCGACGATGACGCGATCGCCCGATTCCACCTCGCGCTGCCACGCCACGGAGGCTTCCTGGATCTCGGCCTGCACGTACCCGGTCTCGACGGCTGCTACGGCCCCGCCGATGTCCTCGACGCGGGCCATGATGGCGTTCGCGGCGTCCTCGAGCTGCGTGGTCAGGGTCTCGATGTAGTACGAGCCGGCCATTGGGTCGATGGTGTCGGCGGCTCCGGTCTCGTGGGCGATGATCTGCTGCGTGCGGAGCGCGATCTCCTGCGCCTGCTCGGTGGGCAGCGCGAGCGCCTCGTCGTAGCAGGACAGTGCGAGCGACTGGACGCCGCCGACGACGGCGGCAAGCGCCTGGATGGCGGCCCTCGCGATGTTGTTCAGCGGCTGCTGCGCCGTGAGCGTGGAGCCGCCGGTCTGCGTGTGCGTGCGGAGCATCAGCGAGTTGGGGTTTTTCGCTCCATAGCGCTCGCGGAGGAGGCGTGCCCACATCCGGCGGAGCGTGCGGTACTTCGCGATCTCCTCGAAGAAGTGGTTGTGGGTGTTGAAGATCCAGCTGACGCGCGGGGCGACGTCGTCGATGTCCGCGCCGCGCTCGATGCACTCATCGAGGTAGGCGATGGCGTTGCTGAAGGCGAACGCGATCTCCTGCGCGGCGGTGCTGCCTGCTTCGCGGATGTGGTACCCGGAGACAGAGATCGAGTTGAACTTCGGGGCTTCCTTCGCGCAGTAGTTGATGAGGTCTGCGGCGAGGCGGACGGAGGGGGCGGGCGGGAAGATGTACGTGCCCCTCGCGACGTACTCCTTGAGGACGTCGTTCTGAGCGGTGCCCATGATTACGCTCGGGGCGTGGCCCTGCTTCTCCGCGGCGGCGGCGTACATCGCCACGAGGATGGCGGCGGGGGCGTTGATCGTCATCGAGGTGCTGATCTGGTCCAGCGGGATGTTCCGGAAGAGGCGCTCCATGTCATCGAGGCTGTCGATGGCGACGCCCACCTGCCCGACTTCGCCGAGGGACATGGGGTCGTCCGAGTCGTAGCCGGTCTGCGTGGGCAGATCGAAGGCGGCGGACAGGCCGGTCTGCCCGCTTTCGAGAAGGAGGCGGAAGCGCTCGTTCGTCTCGTCAGCGGTCCCGAATCCGGCGTACTGGCGCATCGTCCAGAGGCGGCCTCGATACATGGTGGGCTGGACGCCGCGCGTGAAGGGGTACTGGCCCGGGAATCCGACATCGTTCAGGTAGTCGAAACTGACGCCATCGAGGTCGGCAGGCGTGTAGATGCGCTGCTCGGTGGCGGAGGACGAACGGAACTCCGGGCGGCGCTCCGGGAAGCGCTGGAGGACCCGCGCGAGGACTTCGGACTCCCACTGCTGCTGGGCGGCGCGAACGTCGGTGGGCGAGGTCATCGGCGGGCTCCATCGGGGTCGGAATGGGTCAGGGGACTCGGTTCGGAAGTGATGGTACGGGA
>CADEHD010000233.1 GCA_902827055.1 uncultured Chloroflexota bacterium
GGCCTTGAGCGTGAAGTAGGCGCGACCGTCGCTCGCCGTCTTGCGCTCGTAGCGCGCGTCGTTCTGGGAGTTCGTCTGCACCGAGGCGATGCCGTTCTGTGCCGAGGCCTTTTGCACGTAGGTCTCGCTGTGCAGGATCACCGCGTCGTTGCCGGCCTTCAGCGCGAAGCGAAACTGGCCGTTGCTGGCCTTCGTGATCTCGAATCCCATCGCGTCCCCCTCAACTACTCGCTACTACTCGCGGTTCGATGTGTGCGGCGGATACTAGTGCCCCCGCGTCCCCTCGGCATGGCCGGTCGACGATCCCCGTCCTAGGAGCCCGTCGGCAGCCAGACCAGCGCGACCTCGTGCACCGTGACATCCGTCTTCTCGAGGCCGACCTGGACCACCTCGGTCTCACGACCGATTGCCTCCCAGCGGTCGTTCACCTCCGTGATCTCCTCGAGCAGCTCCGCCTCCAGCTCCTCGAGGTCCTGCTCACGGTCGGCCAGCTGCCCTTCCGCCGTGCTCAGCCGGCTGGAGGTCCGGGCGCTCTGGCCACGCCTCGAGGTGGCGCCGCGCAGGATCCGCCCTGCGCCCGTCGCGATCGACCTGGTGGTCCGCGCCCCGCCCAGGAACGCCCCGAGGATGTCCCCGGCCGTCGAGAGGATCTCGCTGGTGCGGCGCGTCGACGTGTCGGTCTTCAGCACGTCCACGCGGTCCGTCGCGCGGTCGATAGCGTCGCGAACCCGGTCGATCTTGGCGTCGTAGCGGTCGCGCAGCTTGGCCACCTCGGCGTCCGCCTGCGCCTGTGCCGCCTCGTCGCAGCGCCGTGCGAAGTCCTCGGCCGACTCGTCCACGCGCGACGCGAGCTTGAGCTTGCGATTCACCTGCACCTCGCGGCGGCTGTTGCGCACCAGGTAGTCCTTCAGATCGCGTTCGAAGTCGCGAAAGAACGCGGCCTCGCCGAGCGGTGCATCCGTCAGGGCGTAGAGGGCGCCCTCGGGGGCGGTGGTCCGGAGGTCGCGCGCGTCGTAGTCCACGTGGCGCAGCGCTTCGAGGTCGACCCGCGCGCTGAGCGGAAAGAGGACCGCCTCCCACTCGTCGGTCTGGTCGAGTTCCAGCTTGGTGTCGTCGTACCGCAGGTAGAGGCGGGCAGCGAGCGCAGGCGCGAGCTTGCCTCCCGCGCGCGCCCCCACCGACTCCAACCACGGCACTGCCGGATCCGCGAAGAACACCGACACCCCGGACGCCACCGCCGGCGCGACGCGCGTCGCGTCGGCCGGGTCCGCCGCGGTCGCAGCCGGGGCCGAAGCGGCGTCGGGTGCGGCGGCCGCAGACACTGCAGCAGCGCCCGGTGCCTCAGGTGTCGCCGCAGCGGCCGACACCGGACTCGAGGGTGCGCCGGCGCCAGGTCCGTGATCTGGCTCGAGCGTGGCGATCTGCTCGCGAGTGAGCGGCCCGCGGAGGTACGACATCGCCCACCGCGTCGTGAACAGGGCCGGGCCGCCTCGCTCGTGCGTGTTGTGGAGGACGAACTGGCGCGCCCCCAGCCCGCTGATCATGCGGTCGAGCGTCTCGACGTCCACGCCACCGCTGGCCGCGCGCAACCCCTCGAGGACGCGCTCCTTGTCGCGCTCCGTCTGCAGGCGGCCCACGATCCACGTGCCCGCGTTCGACATCGCCTTGTAGTCAAGGTCGACGGGGTTCTGCGTCGAGAGCAGCAGCCCGACCCCGTACGCCCGAGCCTGCTTGAGCAGCGTGAGAATGCCGCGCTTCGATGGCGGTTCCGCCGAGGGCGGCGCGAACCCGAAGATCTCGTCCATGTAGAGCAGCGCGCGAAGATCCGTCGTGCCGGACTGCGCCCGCATCCACGTGATGAACTTCGCGAGGACCAGCGAGACCACGAACTGCCGCTCGGCGTCCGACAGGTGCGCGAGGTAGATCACCGAGACGCGCGGCTTCCCATCGGGTCCGTGCAGGAGCGTGGCGATATCGAGCGGCACGCCCTCGGTCCACGCAGCGAAGCTCGCCGATGCCACCAGCCCGTTGAGGCGCAACGCGAGCGCACGGCGGTCGTCCGGCGGGAAGAACGTATCGACCTCGAACACACCGAGCTTGCGGACCGGCGGGTCCATGGTCTGAGCAATCAGCGTGCCGAGGTCGAGCGCCTGCCCCGCCGCCCAGGCGCGTTCCACCAGGTTCGACAGCAGGATGTGCTCGCGACTGGCCAGCGGGTCCGCCTCGATGCCCACGAGGCTCAGCAGCCCCGAGGCGATCGCCGCCGCCTCCTCGCGAATCGACTCAGCGCCCGCGTCCGCGCTCGGCGGCGCCAGGCTCCCGACGACATTCAGCGCCACGCCCGCCTCCGAGCCCGGCGTGTAGATGGTGACCACCCCCGCATCGCGGAGTTGCTGCAGGTCCGCCGACCCCAGTCCGGATCGGGTAAGACCGCCCGCCCAGAGTTCGGCCTGCGCCTGCGCGAACGCCGCGGGAGTCTGATCGGCCCGCTTCGCGTCACCCTCGTTCACCCACGGCAGGAAGTCGCCCGCCGCGAGGCCAGGGAACGTCAGCTTGAGGTTGGTCATGTCGCCCTTGGGGTCGAGGACCAGCACGGGAATCCCCGCGAGCAGCGCCTCCTCGATTGCCACGATGCCGAGGCCGGTCTTCCCGGACCCGGTCATACCCACGATGACGCCGTGCGTCGTCAGGTCCGTGGCGTCGTACGCCAGCACCTGGTCCGTGCGCTCGCCCTGCTGATCCAGCACGTGGCCGAGGTAGAACTCGCCCGGCTTCCGCTCCATCCCAACCTCCTACGCGTACGGCCCGCCCGAGGGACCGCGAGCTGCCCCGCCTCCGCGCCGAGAGTACGTCGCCACCTCGCACGCGGGAATCCCGGCGTTCGGGGACCGTGCGGCGTTGATTACGTCGGTGAAGCCGCTCGAATCGCAGCGAGTCCAGGAGGTCACGAGGATTCGTTCACGCGGGCTGACGAATGTCCTACGTCCTCCAGACGGGCGCGAGACCATCCGACTATTACGCAGGACCTTCGTCCCTCCGTCAGCCACGCTGTCGGTTATGTCCAACACGGAGGCACCTCCGATGCTGCCTGGCTCGCTTCGAGCACGCCTCCTCTTCCTCGTCGTCGCCGGGACGCTGCTGGCTGCCGCCGTGCTGCTCGTGACGCAGCGGGCGCTCCTCCAGGCCTCCTACGGCCAACTCGAGGCGCAGGACTCCCAGCAGCGGGCCATCCAGGCGCAGGCGGTGTTCGCCCAGGAGCTCGAGAGCCTCGACTTCACGCTGCGAGACTGGGCCGTATGGGACGACACCTATAACTACACGCTCGCCCCAACCGCCGAGTACGAACGCGCGAACCTGTCCCTCCCGGCGCTCTCGGCGATCAACCTCGACCTCCTGTCGATCGTGGACCGCTCGGGCCGACAGCTCGCGATTCGCTCGCTCGATCGGCACACCGCCGAGCGCCAGGACCTCGGGTCATTCGACTCGCGCACGGGCGAGGCAAACCCGCTGACCGCGATCCTGCAGTTGTCGTACGTACAGCCAGACGCTCCGGTGCTCGGGATCGTCCAGCTCGAGCGCGGGCCGATGCTCATCGGGGCGCGCGCCGTGCTCCCCATCGAGGAAGCCTCGACACC
>CADEHD010000234.1 GCA_902827055.1 uncultured Chloroflexota bacterium
GGGCTGCTAGCTGGGTGGTGCTGGTCCTCGCGGCCGCGCGGGTCACCCCCGCGCCGAGGCGCGTGAGGACGATGGTAAAGAGCCACAGCGGGCGCCGCAGCGCCGAGCCGAGGAGCGTGCGTCTATCGGATGAGCTCACGAGGTCACTCCCAGCGCTTTCGCGACGTGCGGGCGCCCCCTCGCCTGGACGTGGATTGCACCACGGCAGGGCGCCCCGAATCGGAGGGAGGCGGCATGAGCTTCGCAGGAGAAGCGCATGCCGCCTCCCCTTCAGGGCGGCGTCCAGTGTTCGGCGCGCGGGGTGGAGGCGGTGTGACGCGCGCGAGGGTGGCGCGGACGTTGCAGCGCCGCAGCGGCTGGCCCGGCGCCGGGTACGGGTAGTGGTGGGCCTCGCCTCGGGGGCCGGGCCTGCGAGCGGGTTAGTCGGCGGCGTGCGGCACGAGACCGCCGGGCGTGACGCCGCCGGCGATCGCCCCGCCATCGAGGAGCACGATCTCGCCGCTCATGTAGGCCGAGGCGTCCGAGGCGAGCAGCACGGCGAGCGGCCCGATCTCGACGGCGTAGCCCGTGCGCCCGATCGGCTGAAGCGAGTCGCGCTGGGCACGCTGCTCCTCGGTCTGCCGATGTGGGATCGAGCCCGGCGCGATGCAGGTCACCTGGATGTTGTCACGCGCGTACGTCATCGCGAGGGTCTTCGTGAGCTGGATCACCCCGCCCTTCGCGATGGAGTACATGAAGTTGCCGCGGCCTCCCCGCATGCCCCACCCGGAGGTGATGTTGATCACCTTGCCGCCGCCGTGCTCGAGGTAGTGGGGGATGATGGCTCGCGAGCAGAAGAACGCCGAACTCAGGTTGCCGTTGATACCAGCGAACCAGTCATCGTTGGTGAGCTCGGGGAGCGTCTTGCCTCGTCCCGCCGAGCCGCCGCCCGCGTTGTTGATGAGGATGTCGACGCGTCCGAACTCGGCGATGGCGCGTGCGACCATCGCGTCGACCTGGTCGGAGTCGGTGGCGTCACATGGGACAGAGAGGCCGCGCACGCCCTTCGTCTCCACGTGCGCCCTGGTCTCCTCGAGCGGTTCGAGGCGACGTGCCGCCCCGACGATGTTCGCGCCGGCGTCCGCCAGTGCGTAGGCCATGGCGCGGCCGAGCCCGGAGCCGGCCCCGGTGATGATCGCCGTCTTGCCCTGGAGGCCGAACCTACCGTCGATCATTGCTCGTTCCCCCTCGTGCCACCCATCGGCGCGCACGATAGTACGACGGCGAACGTGGCAACGGCGTGCGTCGGGACCAGCGCGAGCCGGTATCCTCCGCGCATGTGCAGAAGCATCAAGACACTCCGCAACCCCGAGATCGAGGCGTCGCACGAGGACATCGAGGCGGCCGCGCTGCAGTTCGTGCGCAAGGTGAGTGGCTACCGCAAGCCCTCGAAGCGCAACGCCGAGGTGTTCGACGCCGCGGTTCTCGAGATCGCGGAGGCGACGCACCGCCTGCTGCACGCGCTGGAGGCGGCGCGGGCGGCCTAGGTCTGAGGCCCGCCGGTACTCGGGCCGGGGCGCGCCTCGACTGCCGCGATCGTGCGGGCGAGGTCGCGTGTCCGCGCGAGGTCGAGCGCCGTCTGCCCCGCGAACCCGGGGGCGCCGGAGCCGGTCAGGTCGAGCCGCGCACCCGCCTCAACGAGGGCGATCGCGACGTCCTCGTGCAGGTTCACGACCGCGAGCATGAGCGCGGTGAGCCCATACTTCGCTTGCCGGTCGAGGTCTGCGCGGTGCTCGATGAGCAGGCGCACGACATCGGTGTGGCCCCCGAGGGCGGCTCGCATGAGGCCGCTCTGGCCGTAGCGATCGAGGGCATCGATGGCTGCCCCGGCCTCGATGAGCGCGCGCACCGCGGCGACGTCGCCCTGCGAGACCGCGTCCTGCCATTTCCGCTGCATGCCGTCTCCGAGGGGGCCATCTGATGGGTACGTTCGTGGTGAGTATCGGCGAGGCGCGCCCGGTGTTGCACGGGGGGCCTCGCCTCGAGGTTCCGGCGTGAGCGCCGCAAGCGGTACTGTGTGTCCATGGTGAGGCAGCGCTGCGCGTTCTGTACCGAACATCCCATCGAGGAGGCCGCTGTCCTGCGCTGGATCGGCGAGGACCGCGAGCGCCTGACGTTGTGGCTCTGCGATCGCCACCTGCGCCGGATGCAGCGGGCGGGCCGCGACGGCTGGGAGCACAAGGGCAAGCTCCACAAGATCGGCTGGTGGTAACTGCCATCTCCGCAGGGCGCGCGTCCACCGGCGCGCGGATTTTGCGCACCGGCCTATACTGATTGGTAGCGGCACCCGTCGCGTGCATATCGCGGCGCCCCGGCCGCGCGGCTGGAGGTCCGAGTGCCCACGCTCCTCATCGTCCTTGCGGTGGTGGCTGTTGCCGCGGTCTTCCTCATCGCCCTCTACAACGGGCTGGTGCAGCGGAAGCTGCGCGTCGACGAGGCATGGGCCCAGATTGACGTCCAGCTCAAGCGTCGCCACGACCTGATTCCCAACCTCGTGAACGCCGTGAAGGACTACATGGGGTTCGAGCAGGAAGTGCTGACTCGCGTCACCGAGGCGCGCGCGGGCGCCCTCGCCGCGAGTGCCGCCGTCGGTGCGGCAGGCGCCGGCGCGGCCCAGGTGGCCCAGGTGGCGCAGGCGGAGAACCAGCTCTCGCAGGCACTCCGCGGGTTCTTCGCGACCGTCGAGAACTACCCCGACCTGAAGGCGAACCAGAACGTCCTATCGCTCCAGGAGGAGCTGAGCACCACCGAGAACCAGATCTCGTTCTCGCGGCAACACTTCAACGCCGTCGTGCGCGACTACAACCAGGCGATTCAGCAGTTCCCCGGCATCATCTTCGCGGGGATGCTGGGATTCACCGCGCGGGGCTTCTTCGAGGCTGAGGATGCGGCTCGCGAGGTGCCCGAGGTGCGCCTTCGGTAACCCCCGCCTGCCGGGCAGGTGATGCTGTGGCCCAGGCGACTTTCTTCGAACTGCAGGCGGCCAACCGGCGGCGCTCGTGGCTGCTGGTGGTCGTCGTGGTCGGCCTGCTCGCCGCGCTCGGGTTCAGCGCCGGCTACGGACTGAGCGGCGACCTCGCGGCGGGGCTCGGCGCGACCCTCGGCGGGGTGGCCGTCGCGTCGTTCGCCTCCGTGGGCTCGTACTTCGCGGGCGACCAGGCGGTGCTCGCGGCCTCGCAGGCGCGACCCGCCGAGGGTCCCGAGTACCAGCAGCTGCGCAACGTCGTGGACGAGATGGCGCTCGCGGCCAGCGTGCCCCCGCCGAAGGTGTACATCATCGAGGACAGCGCGCCCAACGCCTTCGCCACCGGACGCGATCCGGCGCACGCCTCCGTGGCGGTGACGACCGGGCTGCTGCAGAAGCTGGACCGCGAGGAGCTGCAGGGCGTCATCGCACACGAGCTCTCGCACGTGCGCAACCTCGATATCCGGTTCGCGCTGTTGGTCGGTGTGCTCGTGGGGAGCATCGCGCTCATCGCCGACATGCTCCTGCGCTACTCGTTCTGGTTCGGTGGCGGTCGGCGACGCGATCGCGAAGGCTCGGGCGGAGGGGCGGCGCAGGGGTTGCTGTTCCTCCTCG
>CADEHD010000235.1 GCA_902827055.1 uncultured Chloroflexota bacterium
CGCTGCCGAGCAACTGCCCGACCGTGCCGCGAAGCAGCGTCAGCTCCTGGCCCGCGGAGCGCTGCGCCTGGATGCCGACCGCCGCAACGCTGTCGACGAGCTCCATCTCCTTGCTGCCGCTCGCGCTGTCGATCTGGCTCACGATCTCCGCCGCGCGCTGGCGAAGCGCGGCCGCGTCCGCCGCCGGCACGTCGGGGGGCGCCACGGGCTCGCGAACGGCGACCAAAGGTGCCGCGGCGGCTTCGAGGGAGCTTCCGGTCGGCGTGTCGTTCGGCGTGGTGGGGGTTTGCTCGTCTGGCATGCGTGGCTCTCCTGGCTCTCGAGTGCGCGTGCTCGCCGCTCACCTCACGAGGTGCGTGGACGGACGAGGCGCTGCATCTCCTTCTGGACCGCGTTGGCGTGATTCAGCGTGAGCCGAAGCGTCTCGACCACGCTACTGACCGAGTCCTCGGCACCGGTGGCGTCCATGCCCGCAAGCTCGAGGCGGGTACGGCGCAGCGATCCCTCGCAGCGCTCCGCCTGAAACAGTAGCTGGTCGATGCGCTCTCGTTGCTGCTGCATGATCGCCAGCAGCTCCCGGTTGGATGCCAGGCGGTCCTCGCGAATCCTCGCGCGTCCCGCCTCCGCAGGATCGCGCTTGAGCTGCTCCAGTTCGATCTCCGTCGCTGCGATCTCCTGCTCGAGGCGCTCGCGCTCGGCCGGGCTCGTCGCCCGCGACAGCTCCAGGACGTCGCGAAGCACGCTCAGTCCCTGCGAGTAGGTCTCGGTCGCCAGGCCGGGCACCTGCGCGACCACCAGCGAGTCGGTGGAGCGCCGCCGCGCCAGCACTGGCTGCAGCTGTGCGTACTCGACGCCCAGGTCGTCGGCCGCCGTGGCCCCCTCCGCGAATCCCAGGGCCTTGAACGCCTCGGACAGCTCCCGGCGAGTGCGCTCAAGGTCGGGGAGCTCCGGCACGGGGACGGCGGGCGCCTCGACGCGGCTCGCCACGCTGAACGCGAGCAGCGCGTGCAGCCCCACTGCGGGCCCGAACAGGAGGTACCAGACGGACGCAAGCCCCGGGAACCCGACGAGCCCGGCCGCCATGTCGAGGAAGGGCAGCGCGTACGCAGGCGCCACGAGCTTCAGCACGCCGGGGTCGACAGCGCTGCGCAACGCGGTGCCGAGCCGGCTGCGGCGAGCCACTAGAAGTACTTGCCGAAGACCTGGAACACGCGCAGGATGTTGCTCGGATCGGCGGTCGTCGACACCCCGTTTGTCCCCTCCGCGAGCACGCGCATCGCCTCGAGGTCCGAGTCCTTGCCGTAGCCGATGTTGAACAGCGCCACGTGATGCTCCGTGGCCACTGCGGGCTCCACCCCAAAGGCCTCGGCCGGCGTCGCCTGGTCGATCTGTGGACACGGGATCGCGCGTTCCTGTGCGTCCTGCAGCTTCACAATGTCGCACAGCCGCGCGGTGCCCGCGGTGTTCGCGCCGTCACTGAGCAGCGCGACCCCTCGAATCGTCGCGCCCTCCACCTGGTAGGTGTCGGCCATCCGGATCGCGACCCGCAGCGCGTCGTACAAGCCCGTCGAGCCGGCGGCGTTCGTCCGCTCGATCGCCTGGGCGATGCGGAACTTGTTGGCCGCCAGCGGCCCGATCTCGATGCGCGTGTTGACACCCGTCGAGAACGTGACGAGGCCCACGTAGTTGTTCTCCGCCATGGAATCGAGGAACGCGGCCGCGCCCTGCTTGGCCTGCGCGAGCTTGTCACCCGCCATCGACGTGGACGTGTCGAGCACGATCACGACGACGCTCGGCTTCTTCACGGTCGACCAGCGGTTCACGATCCCCTCGGCCACCGCTGGCGCGACCGCACCAAGGGTCGCCCGAGGCTCCGCCGGGTCGATGCCGTACTCGGGACCGAGCTTGGGGCCAAAGGGCACGGCGGGGTTCGCCGGCCGGAACCCCTTGTCCATCGCGAGGCTCTGCTGCGCCGGCTCGAGGAGGTAGTCGACCCACACGTTGGCGGCTGCCTGCTGCTCCGGAGTCGTCCACGGCACGTTCTGGAGAACGCCCGCGGGGTTCTCGTGCCAGATCGTGCCCTCTTTCGGGTAGATCGCGACCATCTTCCGCTCGAGCGGCTTGCGCGACGTGCCGTCGCTGATCAGCCCGTCCTTGAGCCACACGAGGTTGTACTCCTCGAGCGGCACGAACTGGATGTAGCGAGGGCCATCGAACAGCTTGGCCTGCAGCTTCAGCGTCTCCGGGAAGTAGTGATCGACGGCCCCCTGGAGGCGCCGCACGTACGACTGCACTTCGGGCCGCTCGAGGTCCGCCTCGGTGAGCCCCTCGGCGGGGACACGGGCGGCCGCGGAGTACGCGGCGAACAGCGCGCTCCGCGCGGTCGACGAGACACTCGGGTCGGTCCACGCGAGCAGCGGCTTCGTGCCCCACTCGGCTCGGGCCCCCGGGACCCCGGCCCAGCCCTGGGGACTGTCGGCGAGGTCGATGATGTCGCTCCAGCCCAGCGCGCGCTGCGGCCAGCCGAGGGCCTGCGCCATCTCCTGGTACATCGCGATCACAACGGGCGTTCGAGCGAGCGGCCGCGTCTCCGCGAGGTCGAAGACCTCGACGCCGGTCACGAAGTTCACGCGCGAGAGCCAGCTGCCAACGCTCGGCGAGATGACCTGCGGCGCCGGGGTCCCGCTCGGGAAGTCCAGGCCGTCGCGGAGCCGCGCGATCACGTGGTCGCTCATCGGTCCCGAGTTCACCTGGACGACTGTGACCTCGATCGGCCGGCGCGAGCCCGGCAGAGTGTGGCGCTCACGGTTGAAGCGATCGACGACCTCCGTGAGGTAGGTCATCTTCTCGCCCGAGCTCCACATCACCACCTCGACCGGCGCACCACCGAGGAGGCGCGGCGCGAACAACAGGATCACCGCGACGGAGGCGACGAACAGCAACACCGCGAGGATGCGGAAGAGGCCGCTCCCCACGAAGGAGGATGGGGATCGTGCGGACCACGTGCTCACCCAGTCAGTATACCGTCGCGCGGTCGGGATACCGCCCCGGCCCCGGTGGCCGCATGCCCGGAGGCGGCTCGCGGACGGCGCCCCGCACCGAAGCGCGCCACGAGCGACTCCTTATTCCTCCTCCTGCGCTGAGGCACCGCGATGGCTAGGCTGATCGCGAGCGGGCACCCGCCGCTCGATCGGAGCGATCGCGTGCTCGATACGACGTCACATCCGCGCTACTGCCGGCGCTGCGGCCAAGTCGTCGCCGATGACGCGCTCTTCTGCTCCTCCTGCGGAACGCGCTGGTTGGTCGAGCCCGCCGCCGACACGCCCGAGTCGCTCGTGCGGACGCTCGAGGAGGTGCGGCGCTGGCAGCTCGCGGGGCACATCGACGACGCCACCGCCGAGGTCCTGACCGCTGACCTCGAGTCGCGGCTCCGCCTCGCCGCGCCGGTCCGCGAACGCCCGGCGGCGCCCCCGGCCGTGGCTGCCGCCTCGAGCGGACCGCCCGCGCCCCCGCGGGTCACTCTCCGGCAATGGGCCGCCGCCCGGCAGGCTGACCTGCTGCTCTACCTCGGTGCGTTCCTGCTGGTCGTCGCGGCGCTGGT
>CADEHD010000236.1 GCA_902827055.1 uncultured Chloroflexota bacterium
GCGACGCCCTGGTGCAGCGGCTGTTCGAGGCCGTGGCGCAGGGTGTGGCGAGCGAGTACGCGGTCCACGTGACGGCGGCGGATCTCCCGGCGCGCGTCGAGCAGGTGGCGGAGGCGCTGAGCGGCGAGGGCATCCTCACCCAGGTGGTCGACGAGGGGGATGTCTACCGACTCCTCAACGTGGGCTGCCCGTACCGCTCGACGGCGGCCGAGAACCACGCGTGCTGCGAGGCCGACCGGCGAACGATCGAGTTGCTCCTCGAGGTGCCCGTGCTGCAGACGGCGCGTGCCGTCGAGGGCGCATCGATGTGCGAGTACGTGGTGCAGAAGCGGCAGGCGACGCCGGTGCGCGCGCCGAGCCAGGCGTAGCGGCGTTCGACAAGGACGCTACGGGGACGCGATGCACGACTACGCCTCCGGGGATCGGGTTGGTGACGACCACGTCCCACGGGATCCGAGGCGGATGGCAGCCTGAGCAAGCGACGGGATCGACAGGAGACCGCAGTATGACGACAGCAGAGACACCGATCCTCGAACTGCGCGACTTGCACGTCAGCGTGGCGCAGCCACCACAGACACCGATCGTGAAGGGCGTCTCGCTCACGATTCGGCCAGGTGAGATTCACGCGCTCATGGGGCCGAACGGCTCCGGCAAGAGCACGCTGGCGACGACGATCGCGGGGAGCCCCGCGTATGCGGTGGACAGCGGCGAAATCTGGTTCAAGGGCGAGAACGTGACCGCGCTCGCGGCCGACGAGCGGGCGCGACGCGGGATGTTCCTGTCGTTCCAGTACCCGACGGCGATTCCCGGGGTCACGATGGTCAACATGCTGCGCATGGCGCTGAAGGCGCGTCGCGGCGAGGAAGTACCCGCTCGGGAGTTCCTGACCGAGCTGCGGTCCACCCTCAAGACGTTGAAGATGGACGAGGAGTTCGCGCGGCGGTACGTGAACGATGGGTTCTCCGGTGGCGAGAAGAAGCGCGCGGAGATCCTGCAGCTGGGGATGCTCCAGCCCGACCTCGCGATCCTGGACGAGACCGACTCCGGGCTGGACGTGGACGCGCTTCGGACGGTGGCCGAGGGCGTCAACGCGCTGCGGCGGCCGGAGCTCGGGATTCTGATCATCACGCACTACCAGCGCATTCTGAATTACATCGCGCCGGACTTCGTCCACGTTCTCGTGAACGGGCGAATCGTGCGCTCGGGTGACGCCGAGCTCGCGCGACGCATCGAGAACGAGGGCTACGACCCGATTCTGCGCGAAGTGGGCGTCCTCGAAGGAGCGGCATCATGACGACGGTGAACCCGAGTGCCCGCGACGCGGTCGGTGAGTACAAGTGGGGCTTCCACGACGATGAGAAGCCGCTGTTCATCGCAGACAAGGGTCTGAACGCGGAGATGATCACCGCGATGTCCGCGATGAAAGGCGAGCCGGCATGGATGCTGGAGAATCGCCTGGAAGCGCTCGAGACGTTCCGCGGGCTGAAGAATCCCCCGTGGGCCGGTAGCCCGGGGCTCCTCGACGCGATCGACTTCGAGAACATCCACTACTACGTGCGCGCGACCGATCGTGACTCCACGAGCTGGGACGACGTGCCGGAGTACATCAAGGACACGTTCGACAAGCTGGGGATCCCGCAGGCCGAGCGCGAGTTCCTGGCCGGGGCGGGCGCGCAGTACGACTCCGAGGTGGTGTACCACAACATCCGCGAGGACCTTGCCAAGCAGGGCGTGGTCTTCCTCGGGATGGACCAGGGGCTGGCCGAGTACCCCGAGCTGGTGCAGGAGTACTTCGGCACGCTGGTCCCGAGCGGCGACAACAAGTACGCAGCGCTGAACACGGCGGTGTGGTCCGGCGGCTCGTTCATCTACGTGCCCAAGGGTGTGCGCGTCGATGTGCCGTTGCAGGCGTACTTCCGCATCAACACCGAGAACATGGGGCAGTTCGAGCGGACGCTGATCATCGCGGACGAGGGCTCGTACGTGCACTACGTCGAGGGGTGCACGGCGCCGATTTACTCCACCGCCTCGCTCCACTCCGCGGTCGTTGAGATCGTCGTGAAGAAGAACGCGCGCGTGCGCTACTCGACGATTCAGAACTGGTCGAACAACGTCTACAACCTGGTGACGAAGCGCGCGTACGCGTACGAGAACGCTGTCATGGAGTGGGTGGACGGCAACCTCGGCAGCATGCTGACGATGAAGTACCCGTCTGTGTACCTCATGGAGCCGGGTGCGCACGGCGAGATCCTCTCGCTGGCGTTCGCGGGCGATGGGCAGCACCAGGATGCCGGCGGCAAAATCGTGCACGTGGCGCCTCGGACGACGAGCGCGATCGTGTCGAAGTCGGTGTCGCGCGGCTCCGGCCGCACCTCCTACCGAGGGCTACTCAAGGTCTACGAGGGCGCCGAGGACTCGAGTTCGACGGTGCGCTGTGACGCGCTGCTCCTCGACCCGCTGTCCCGCTCGGACACGTACCCGACGATGGAGATCGACGAGGAGCGCGTGAAGATCGGGCACGAGGCGTCGGTCTCGAAGCTCGGCGAGGACCAGCTCTTCTACCTGATGGCGCGAGGCATCAAGGAGGAGGAGGCGGCGAAGATGGTTGTGAACGGCTTCGTGGAGCCGATCGTCAAAGAGCTGCCGATGGAGTACGCCATCGAGCTCAACCGGCTCATCGAGCTGCAGATGGAAGGCTCGGTCGGCTAAGCGCGACGCTGCGGCAGCTCGGTCAGGTCGCACGCGAGATCGGACGGTGAGATGACAACGACGCGAGACTCGATTGCGTACGCGGCGGAGGCGGCGGTCCTCGAGGGCGCACGCGCACGGCAGGAGCCGGCATGGCTCCTCGAGCGGCGTGCCGAGGCGGCGCGCGCGTTCGCGGCGACGCCACTCCCGACGCCGCGGCTGCGGCCGTGGAAGTACACGGACGTGACGGGGCTGGACTTCGGCGCGTTCCCGCCGGCGGTGGCGCGCGTTGCAGTGGACGCGACGGTGCCCGCGGGCTCGAGCGCGGGTGCGCTCGCTGACGCGCTCGACGAGGGGTTCGTGCGCGAGCAGCTCGGGAGCGTGGTGCCCGCGACCGAAGGCAAGTTCACGGCGCTGAACTCGGCGCTGTGGAGCGGCGGAGTCGTGGTGCACGCGGCGCGTGGCGCGTCGTTCGCCGCGCCCGTCATGGTAACCATCGATGCCGGGAGTCCCGGGGTCGGCAGCGCCGAGGCCAGCTCCGTGTTTCCTCGGGTGCTGGTGCACGCCGAGGAGCAGGCCGACGTGACGGTGGTGCTGCGACTGCGCTCGGGCGACGCGCCCCTGTTGGTGGCGGGCGTCATCGAGGTCATCGCCGACCAGGCTGCGCGGGTGCGCCTGCTGGTGGACCAGCGCTGGGGCGCACAGACGCAGGACTATTCGATCGTGCGGTCGCGCGTGGCACGCGACGCCGAGGTGCAGGTGGCGACGCTCGCTTTCGGGGGGAGCGTGTTCAAGCAGACCGTCGAGGCTGTCCTCGACCAGGAGGGCGGGCGGTCGCTCATCCGTGGTGTCGCCCTGGGT
>CADEHD010000237.1 GCA_902827055.1 uncultured Chloroflexota bacterium
GGCATCCAGAAGCCGAGCGTGGAGACCGCGAGACCCCACAGGA
Source organism: uncultured Chloroflexota bacterium (assembly GCA_902827055.1). Classification (GTDB taxonomy): domain Bacteria; phylum Chloroflexota; class Dehalococcoidia; order UBA2979; family UBA2979; genus RBC038. Next base: position 44 of record CADEHD010000237.1, read on the forward strand.
GGCCCTTCTGGAAGGCCGGGCCGACGGCCACCGGGCCAGTGAGCTCGGTTGTGGCGGGCTGCACCAGGCGAAGCGCCGGGCGAACCGGCGGTTGTGGCTTGGGCTGGAATTGTCGTTGGGCTGCCATACGTGTCCCCCGGGGCTCGGTTCGATCATCGACTGGGGAGCGCGAGGATCGCAGGTGTTCGGACGCGGCGAAATCGGGATAACCCTGTCAACGGTATGAAGTTGAGAAGACTCGCAGCACCAATGCAATTGCTCGAGTGCGCGCCGAGCCCTCGAACGGTTGGCGCCAGCGAGATGGACTCGTTACGGGCTGGCGAGCGCCCTCGCGATCAATTCGTACGATCGACGACGATCGTCATACGAATGGGTGACCGTCACGACCATCAACTCGTCGGCGCGGTACTCCTCCACGAGGTCCAGCAGGCCCTGGCGGACCCGCGCCGGGGAGCCCTGGAGCGACAGGCTCTGCTGGTAGGCGAGGTAGTCACGCTCCGGCGGGGTGAACTCGGTTGCCTCGGCCTCTTCGATGCTCGGGACGCCACCTTCGGGGCGGCCCTGTTCGCGACGGAGGCGCATGAGATGGCGGCTGAGCGCGATCCGGTGCGCTGCCTCGTCCGTCTCGGCGCAAATCGCTGACACCCCGAGGATGACGCGGGGTTCCGGCAGGAACGGCGACGGCTCGAACCGATCGCGGTACTCCCGCACGATGCGCTGCCCGCCGTCCGGGCTGATGAACTGCGCGAAGGCGAACCCCAGCCCCAGCTCCGCGGCGAAGCGAGCGCTGTCGTACGCCGAGCCGAGGAGCCATGGCTCGGGCGTGGTGGGGCCGACTGGCGTCGCGCGAATGCCGTGGAACGGGTGCTCCGAGGGCACCTCGCCGGTCATGAAGCGGAGGACGTCGGCGACCTGGTCCGGGTACGCCTCGAGGGGCAGGGCGCCCGGCCCGTGGTGGAGCGCTGCGGCCGTCAGGCGGTCCGAGCCGGGGGCGCGCCCCAGGCCCATGTCGATGCGACCCGGGTACAGCGTCTCGAGCATGCGGAACTGCTCGGCGACCTTGAGCGCCGCGTAGTGGGTGAGCATCACGCCGCCGGACCCCACGCGGATGTGACTCGTGGCGGCTGCGATCGGCGGGATCAGGATCTCGGGCGACGCGCTGGCGAGGGTGCGGCTGTTGTGGTGCTCCGCCACCCAGTAGCGTGTGTACCCGAGTCGCTCCACGGTCTGCGCGAGGTCGATCGTCGCGAGGACCGCCTCGCGAGGCGTGCCCCCCTTGCGGATCGGCGACTGGTCGAGCACCCCGAGCGGGACCGGGAAGGCGTGGCCGGTGGGTGGGTTCATTGCCCGGCATTCTAGGCGCTCGCGACCCGCGCTGTTGGTGCTTGCGTGTGGCCTCGCGCTAGCGCTGGGGCCGAGGTGCACGGACGAGGACGGTGCCGCATCCGGCATCAGTGTCACCCAGGCGCGCGCCGCCGGCGTCGAACGGCCGCTGCTGGTGAGCGGGTACGTGGTCGCGGAGGGCGGGCGGGTCCGCCTCTGCGAGGCGCTGGCGGAGTCCTTCCCGCCCCAGTGCGGCGGGCCGTCCCTGGAGGTGCGCGGGCTGGACGTGGCCAGCGTGCCGGGCCTCGAGGCGAGCGACGGCGTGCGCTGGACCGCGCGGCCGCATCGACTGCTCGGCGTGGTGCGCAACGGCATCCTCACCGTGAGTGGGAGCACGGTCGGCTGATCCGGTCCGATGCGGGAACCCTCCCGCTGACGCGAGCGTATACTGCGCCCGACCGGGCGAGGCAGCGCCACGCCGTCCGCCTACCCGTCCATCCGCCGATGCGCACACGGCGAGCCTTGCTCGCCTCGGGAGGAACACGCAATGGAGTACCGCAACCTGGGAAACTCGGGCCTCGAGGTGTCCGTGGTGGGCCTGGGCACGAACAACTTCGGAGGCCGCACTGACGAGGCGGGTACGCGCGCCGTCATCGATGCGTGCATCGACGAGGGCATCAACTTCATCGACACCGCCGACGTGTACGGCAACCGCGGACTCTCCGAGGAGTACATCGGACGTGCGCTCAAGGGCCGCCGCCAGCAGGTCCTGCTGGCCACCAAGTTTGCAAACCCGATGGGTGAGGGCCCGCTCACGCGCGGCGGGTCGCGCGTCTACATCATGAAGGCGGTCGAGGACTCGCTGCGTCGCCTCGACACCGACTACATCGACCTGTACCAGATGCACACGCCGGACTCGAAGACCCCCATCGAGGAGACACTGCGCACGCTTGACGACCTCGTGCGCTCCGGCAAGGTGCGGTACATCGGCAACTCCAACTACGCCGGCTGGCAGGTCGCGGATGCCGCCCACGTCGCGAAGGCGAGCGGATACGTGCCGTTCATCTCGGCGCAGAACGCGTACAGCCTGCTCGACCGCCGCCTCGAGGGCGAGCTCGTACCCGCGATGCAGAAGTTCGGTGTGAGCCTCATCCCCTACTCGCCGCTGGCGAGCGGCCTGCTGACCGGCAAGTACCGCCGCGGCGAGGCCGCCCCCGAGGGCACCCGACTCGCGTCCGGCCCGATGGCGCAGCGCCTGCTCACGGACCGCAACTACGAGACCGTGGAGAAGCTCGAGGCGTTCGCGCACGGCCGCGGACACTCGTTGCTGGAGCTCGCGTTCTCGTGGCTGGCGTCGCTCCCCTACGTCGCCTCGGTGATCGCTGGCGCGACGCGGCCCGAGCAGGTCGCCGCGAACGCGGCGGCCGCGAGCTGGCGCCTCACGGCCGAGGAGATGGCCGAGGTCGATCAGATCACGAAGCGCTAGCGGCCCTCGCGACGCAGACGCAGCCAAGACGGGCACCGACGACAGGGCGACGCGCGCAACACGCCGCGGCGCCCTGTCGCCCGCGCCGCGTGCACATGCCCGCAGGGGTTGCGCCCACGGCTCATAATGCCAGCACCCGCATTCCGTGCGGGGTGAACTCCCGCGTGCTGCAGGAAGGACGAGGCGCATGGCCATCCTCGGGATCCAGTACTTCTCCATCGCCGTCAACGACCTCGATGCCGCCGTGGCGCGGTACACGAAGGCCTTCGGGCTCAAGGCAACCACCGAGGTGCAGGACACTCGCTGGGGGTTCCGCAACTGCATGCTCGGCAACGATGACGGCAACCTCATCGAGGTGATCGCGCCGTCCTCGCCCGATAGCGCCCTGGCGCGCTTCATGAAGATGCGCGAGGGCGTCGCGTACCCCGGTGGCGAGGGCCTGTACTTGATCGGCATGCGCGTCGATGACGTGGCGAGCCAGATCACGATGGCGACCGGCGCCGGCCTGCGCGTGAACACCGAGCCCGAGTCGCCGACCTCGGCGTGGATCCACCCCGCGAGCAACGGCAACGTGATGCTCGAGTTCAACCAGGCTCAGCCACCCGCGTAACGCCGCCGCGCGCGGCGCGCTACCTCGCGAGGCGGGACAGCAGCCAGCGACTGCGCGCGACGAGCGCGTATGCGAGG
>CADEHD010000238.1 GCA_902827055.1 uncultured Chloroflexota bacterium
CCCCTGCAGCACGCGTGGAAGGTCCTCTACTTCGACTTCCACTCCAGGGCGTGCCTGGAGGCGGAGGAGGACGGCTGTTCCGCCACCAACGACATCCAGGCGATCCAGAAGGAGATCTTCTGGCTCGCCCCCGACCCCTCGCAGGAGGCCGGCGGCAAAGATGAGAACGCTGCTGGCCAGCGCGTCCTGCACCACGTGGTGGAGGCCCGTCTGCCCAACGGTGCGATCAACCCCGATGTAGTGATGACAGGGGCCAAGTGCAACGTCATCGGCGCCATTGGGACCAACGGCACGATCGCTGATGGCCTGGTCCAGACCGGCCAGGTCGAGGCGGCCGAGCTCAACGACATGATCGCGAAGTGCATCCAGAACGAGGGTGGTTTCCACCTGAACAACTGGACGGTCTCCAAGCACCTGCCGCCGGGAACGTACGCCCAGTGCGTCACCCTGCTGCACACGAACGGTGCTCAGACTGACCGGGTGTGCGTGCGCTTCCTGATCAACCCGGTCGACCACTACGTGATCGACTTCGCGCAGGCGGGCATCAACTGGACTGGACTGAAGGCCGGCAACAAGTCGGTCGTGTCCGGTGACTTCACCCTGGGGACCGGCGACAAGCCCACGATCCAGGGCGATGGCAACACCAGCCTCGTCTACGGCGTGCAGTTCACGCAGCTGAAGAACGCCGAGGGCAAGACGATCTGGCAGTACTTCGACAGCCAGATCAACCGCAAGAAGAACGCGGGCAGCCCCCCGCAGATCGTCGAGTTCGAGCACATCGACGGCATCCCGGCACCGCAGGACAACACGTTCAGCCTGATCACCTGGTTCGACGGTCCTTCGACCCTGGCGGCGGCACCCCTTGGCCCGTCGTCGGGAGCGGTCTGCCTCGAGCCGAACGAGCCGCTCAAGCTCGACTTCTCGGTGACCCCGGTGCAGAGCGTCTTCTCGGGCGTCTACTCCGGCCAGATCCAGGTCGGCGCGAAGCGCGACGCGGCAGTCTGCACGGCCTCGCTCGACCAGGGCGAGAGCCCGGAGGGCGACCCGAACGTGTTCGACAACAACCCGTCGCAGGGCGGGCCCGGCGTCTGGACCGGCGGCGTCTTCGCGACGCCAACGGCCACGGCAACGGCTACGGCGACCGCCACGGCGTCGCCCACGCCGGCGCCGTAACAACCCAAGGTTGAGCCGCGGCGCCGGTTCCCCAGTGCAGGGGCCGGCGTCGCGAGAACACACCGAGGGGTCGGCGCTCGCCGGCCCCTCGGCATCCAGCCAGCAGCATTGAAGGAACAACAGCTGGAGTGCGCGTGCATGGAAGCGCGGCGCCGAGGCTTGCAAGGGCAAGGAGATCACTCGTGCGCATATCTCCCCGGCGTGCTTTCGGGCTCGCAATTACCGTCCTGACGACGGCACTCGGACTGGGCATACTCGCCACGTCCGGGGTCGCGCAGGCGCAACAGGTCGTGCCGACGAAGGGTGAAGCGCAGTCCGCCAGCGGCGGACAAGCGTGGACTCGCTTCGTGGGCGACCTCAAGAAGTTCGACGTCGAGGAGGACGATCGAGTCGCACGCATCGGCCCGTGTCTCTCGGAGTGGAGCGGCTACGTCGTCTGCGAAGGCGACTACGACGACGATCCGCTGTCCTTCCCGACGTTCCACGTCGCTCCGAACCCGGCGGACACGCCGATCCAGCACGCGTGGAAGGTCGTGTTCTTCGACTTCCACGAGCAGGAGTGCCTCGCGCCCTCGGTAGCGCCCGAAGTCCAGGTCGTCGCCCTGCAGGTCGTCCCGGAGAGCTGCTCAGCCTCCAACGACATCCAGGCGATCCAGAAGGAGATCTTCTGGCGCGCACCGCACCCGTTCACCGTGGGTACCGGTCCCGACGCCAACCCGGCTGGCCAGCGTGTCTGGCACGAGGTGGTGGAGGCCCGCCTTCCGAACGGCCTCGTGAACCCCGAGGTGATCCTCACGGGTGCCGACTGCAACGTGGTCGGTGCCGTGGGCACGAACGGCACGATCGCCGATGGCCTGGTGCAGACGGGCCAGGTGGGTGCAGCCAACCTGAACGACATGATTGCGAAGTGCATCCAGAGCGAGGGTGGCTTCCACCTGAACAACTGGACGATCTCGAAGCACCTGCCCCCGGGGCGGTACGACCAGTGCATCACGCTGCTGCACACCAACGGCAGCGAGACTGAGCACGTCTGCGTCGAGTTCAAGATCATGCCGGTCGACCACTACGTGATCGACTTCGCGGAAGCCGGCGTCTCGTGGGCCGGTCTGCGCATCAACAACAAGTCGGTGCACTCGGGCGACTTCAGCCTCGAGACGCCGAACTACCCGACCATCCAGGGCGATGGCAACACCAGCCTCGTCTACAGCGTCCGCTTCCAGACGCTGTCCAACGAGGTCGGCAAGACCATCTGGTCCGAGTTCGACGGCCAGATCAACCGCAAGGACAACGAGGGCAACCCGCCGCACATCGTCGAGTGGGAGCACATCGACGAGATCGCATCCACCGACGCGGTGGGGGCGTGGACGCCATGGGTCACCTTCGACGGGCCGACGACGCTCGCCTCGGGCGTGGCCAAGAGCTCGGGCGCGGTCTGCCTCGAGCCGAACGAGCCGCTCAAGCTTGACTTCTCGCTCACGCCTCGACAGACCGTCTGGTCAGGGGTGTACTCGGGCGCGATCGAGCTGAAGGCCACTCGGAACCCTGACGTGTGCACGCCGTCGCTCGACAACGGCGAGAACACCCACGGCGACGAGACTGGTCCGTTCGACAACAACCCGTCGCAGGGCGGGCCGGGCGTGTGGACGGGCGGCTTCTTCGTTCCTGCCTCGTAAGCAGGTCCAACCATCATGAGCGAGTGTCCCGCCGTTTCGACGCGTGAACGTAGTCGACACGGCGGGTACACTCCGGAAGCGCGAGGCATGGAGGCCGGCGACCCGGCCTCCTGCCTTTGTCCAGCGTGCGGGGGGCTCGACACTTGCGGACTTTGCTGCTGCGTCCGGCTACCACTTCCCTTTATGTCCTCGTTGCTGCAGCGACACTCCTCGCTGCGAGCGCGCTCCTGGCGGGCACGCCGCGCGCCGAGGCGCAACGGCCACCGAACGTCACTGGCGTTGGCGTCTACCCCTCCGTCGTCGAGGTCACCTCGGCGCTCCGCGGTGAGCGCTACGAGACCGGTACGGTCCTCCTCAACACTGCCGACCAGCCTCGCAAGTTCACGTTCGAGCCCGACAAGACAGCCGGCGAGATCGCCAGCTGGGTGACGTTCGCGACGGCCGATGCGCCGGCGACGCTGGTCACGGAAGCCATCGCGCCCGCCAACGGCGAGCTGCACATCCTGGTCTACGTGACGGTCCCGTCCGACGCCGCCTCCCAGAGCTACACGGGCGCGATCGGCTACGCCAGCTCCTCGACGACCGGCGACAACGCGGTCGTCCTCAACATTCGCCAGGAAGTGCAGATCGCGGTCACGGGTCGTCAGGTGCTCGATGTCCAGCTGGGCGACCTGTACACGAACCAGCTCGAGG
>CADEHD010000239.1 GCA_902827055.1 uncultured Chloroflexota bacterium
TCTGCCGGGCGTCCCGCGGAAAGCTGCGGGTGTCGGATCGCGGGTTCACGGTGCCGTCGCGCTGGAGCCCGCTCTGGATTGCGTGGGCCGGCTCGTACGCGATCCTGATCGGGTACGCGCTGGCGATCGAGGCGCTCAAGGCGTTCGGCATCGACGCGTCGCGGTTCAACCAGGGCAACACGCTCCCGATCGACGCCTCGGACGGAGGCCTGATCCTGCTGCTGCTCGGCGTGGCGGTGGTGGGGCTGGCGCCGCTCTGCGAGGAGCTGTTCTTCCGCGCCCTGTTCTACCGAGGGCTGCGGGGCTACTGGACCGTGTTGCCCTCGCTGGTGGTCAGCGGGCTCCTGTTCGGCGTGTTCCACCTCAACGTGTCCGTGGTGCTGCCCTTCACCCTCATCGGGATGCTGTTCGCGTGGTCGGCGGAGACGTCCGGGTCGATCTACCCGGCGATTGCGGCGCATGGCGCCGTGAACTCGTTCTCTTTCATCGTGACGGCGAGCGGAGTGCTGCAGTGACCGGGCGGATCGAGGCGATGTTCGAGCGGACTCGGCGGGAGGAACGTCCCGCGGTGATCCTGTTCACGCCCTGCGGGTACCCGGAGCGCGACGCCGCGTACGAGGTCATCACGGCTGCGGTCGCGGGTGGCGCCGACGCCATCGAGATTGGCGTGCCGTTCTCGGACCCGCTGGGGGACGGCCCCGTGATCCAGCGGGCGAACGACATCGCGCGGGCCGGGGGGTTCGTGCCACCCGACCTGTGGGGGCTGATCCGGCGGCTGCGCGCGGACGGCGTCACCGTTCCACTCGTGCTTATGGGATACTGCAACCCCCTGTTTGCGTACGGCATCGAGGCATTCGTGCGCGATGCCGCCGAGGCTGGTGCGGACGGCTTCATCGTCGTCGACCTGCCGCCGGAGGAGGCCGGGGAGCTCGAGCAGGCGGTTCGGCGTGCCGGCCTGCGGCTCGTGTACCTGCTGGCCCCGACCTCGACGGATGAGCGCATCGCGCTGGTCGCCGAGCACGGGAGCGGGTTTGTGTACTGCGTCAGCGTGACCGGGGTGACCGGGGCGCGGACATCGATGTCCGAGTTGTTGCCCGGGTTCATCGCTCGGGTGCGGGCTCGGACCGACCTGCCGCTGGCGATCGGGTTCGGCATCTCGACGCACGAGCATGTGCGGGAGGTGGGCGAGCTTGCGGACGCGGCAGTCATCGGCAGCGCGCTGGTCGCGACCGTCGCGAGCGCGCCTCGAGAGGAACGTGCCGCCCGGGTGCGGGCGTTCGTGGAGGAGATCACCGGCCGTGCGACCGCCTGAGGACGCGCCGCTGCGACTCGAAGGCCGCCCTGTGGGGCTGGCTCGAGTGGCGCGCGCCCTGCGACGGTCAGCGGCCGCGTCGTTTGCCGCCGAGCGCGTGCGCCTCGCGTATCCGCGCGACGCCTCGCGCTGAGCGCCCCGCGATCGCGCCGACACGCGCAGCCCACCCAGAGCCGAACATCGAGACGCCAGTGACTGAATCGAACCCTGTGCTGATGGTCCGCGGCATCCGCGGCGCGACGACCGTGGCGGAGAACACGCGCGAGGCCATCCTCGAGGCGGCGGCGGAGCTGCTGAGCGAGGTCGTGCGGTTGAACGGCATCGAGCACGACCACGTGGCGTCGATCGTGTTCACGGCGACGCAGGACCTCAACGCGGCGTTCCCGGCCGTGGCAGCGCGGGACCTCGGCTGGACCGATGTGGCGCTGGAGTGCCTGCCGGAGATGAACGTGCCCGGGAGCCTGCAGCGGTGCCTGCGGATCCTGATGCACGTGAACACAACGAAGTCGCCTCGCGAGCTGGTGCACGTCTACCTCCGGGATGCGCGGGCGTTGCGGCCCGACCTGGTGGCGCAGACGGCGACATCGGACGGCGCGAGCAGCGACTGACCCCTCGGAATCGAATCGAACCAGGACAGCGGTCGGCGGAGCGCCGGCCGGGGCGACGGAGGACACCATGATCGTGGTGATGAAGATCGACGCGAGCGAAGAGAACGGCCAGTCCATCTTCACGCGGCTGTCCGACCTGGGGCTGCGCGGGCAGAAGGTAGTGGGCGTGCAGCGGCAGGTGATCGCCGTCCTCGGACAGGTGTTCCCGGAGCTGCGCGACGAGCTCTCGACGATGGAGGGGGTGGACGAGGTCATCCGGATCTCGAAGCCCTACAAGCTCGCGAGCCGTGAGGTGCACGAGCAGGACACCGTGATCCAGCTCAACTACGGCGTGCGAGTGGGTGGCGGACACCCAGTGGTGATGGCGGGCCCGTGCGCCATCGAGACCGAGGAGCAGCTGTACGCCTCGGCGCGCGGGGTGCGAGCCGCGGGTGCGCACATCCTCCGCGGTGGCGCGTTCAAGCCGCGGAGCTCGCCGTACTCGTTCCAGGGGCTGGGCGTGCCGGGTCTGAAGCTCCTGCGACAGGTCGGGGACGAACTCCGGATGCCCGTGATCACCGAGCTGCTGTCCGTCCGCGACGTGGCCGCCGTGGCCGAGTACGCCGACATCCTCCAGATCGGCGCGCGCAATATGCAGAACTTCGTGCTGCTGGAGGAGGCCGGGAAGACCGGCAAGCCCGTGCTGCTGAAGCGCGGCATGGGCGCCACCATCGAGGAGTGGCTGCTGGCCGCGGAGTACATCCTGAGCCAGGGGAATCCCAACGTCATGCTGTGCGAGCGCGGGATTCGGACGTTCGAGACCGCGACGCGGAACACGCTCGACCTGAACGCCGTGGCCGTCGCGAAGCGCCTCAGCCACCTGCCCGTGATCTCCGACCCGTCTCACGGCACCGGGCACTGGTACCTCGTGCGGCCGCTGTCGCTGGCGAGCATGGCCGTGGGCGCGGATGGCCTCGAGATCGAGGTGCACCCGCAGCCGGACCACGCGCTCTCGGACGGCGCGCAGTCGCTGACTCCGGCGAACTTCGCCCAGCTCATGGACGAGGTCGGTTCGCTCTGCAACGCGATCGGGCGCCCGCTGGCGGCGCCGCAGCCCGCGCTGGCGTAGCGAGACTCCTCGCAGGCATGCTGCTCGGCGGGCGGCGCGGTACCGTGTGCGCATGACGCAGGATGCGCAGACTCAGACCGTGCCGCCCGCCGAGGCGGAACCCGCGACCGACGTCGCGGTGGCAGCGATCGAGGCGCCCGGAGGCGAGACGCTCGAGGCTGAGGGCGGCCCCGCCCTCGAAGCGCCGCCCGAGGGGGAGGCCGCTGGCGGCCCCGCGGGTGCCTCGAACGGGATCGTGCTGCACCTCCAGCAGTTCGACGGACCGCTGGACCTCCTTCTCCACCTGATCGAGCAGCGGGACCTCGATATCACCGAGGTGTCGCTGCTGGCCGTCACCGAGCAGTACCTCACGCAGCTGCGCTCCGCCGAGACGATCAACATGGGCGCGCTCTCCGACTTCGTGGCCGTGGGGGCGCGGCTGCTGCTGCTCAAGTCGC
>CADEHD010000240.1 GCA_902827055.1 uncultured Chloroflexota bacterium
GGCGCCGGGTAGCCGCCACGCCGCTGCCCGAGGTCGGCGCGATTCAGCGCGGACGCCCGCACCGCGACGAGGACTTCGTCGGGCCCCGCAACGGGATCCGGCCGCTCCTCGATGCGGAACACGTCGGGCCCCCCGGGTTGAGTCATCACCGCAGCGCGCATCGAGTCTCCTCGTCCCTGGAATCCGAACCTGGTCGCCGATCCTACAGGCGTCCGACCAGCCCGAACGGGACGGAACGGGGGCGAACGAGCATCGACGCTAAGGCGATCGCAGGCGAACCTACGTCCGAACTGTCAGCTCGCGCCGTACATCCGACTGCGCGAGCCACGCCGGGCGGCCGCCGAGGGAGAGGGGCAACCCATGCGCATTGAATGGGTTAATCACGCGTCGTTCGTCCTCGACCACGGTGGAGTGCGGCTCATCAGCGACCCGTGGCTCTTCGGGAGCGCCTTTGCCGACAGCTGGGACTTGCTCTCCCCCACTCGATTCCAGCCCGAGGACTGGGCGTCGATCACCCACCTCTGGCTCTCGCACGAACACCCGGACCACTTCAGCCCGCCTTCCCTGAAGAGCATCCCGGAGGAGTACCGGCGGCGCATCGTCGTGATGACCCAGCGCACGCGCGACCGACGTGTCGCCAGCTTCTGTCGAGGCCTCGGCTTCGCCCAGGTCATCGAAATGCCCTCCGCGGAGTGGATCCAGCTCGGACCTGACGTGGCGGTGATGTGCCAGCCCGTCAAGCTGGACGACTCGTGGCTGGCGATTCGCGCCGGCGACACGACGCTCCTCAACCTCAACGACTGCCTCCTCGGCACCGAGGAGGAGGTGCGCGGGGCCATGGCGCAGGTGGGTCACCCCATCGATGTGCTGCTGACGCAATTCTCGTTCGCCGCGTGGATCGGCAACCAGGGGGACCGCGACGCCCACGAGACATCGGCGCGAATCTCACGAGCGCGTTTCATGCTCCACACCCGCACGGTGCAGCCACGCTGGGTCGTGCCGTTCGCGAGTTACGTGTGGTTCTCCCACGAGGAGAACGCGCACATGAACGACGCCGTGAACCGCGTCACCGACATCGTCGATGAGGTACGGCGCACCACCGCGGTCACCCCGCTGGTCCTCTACCCGGGCGACACGTGGACGCCCGGCCAGCTCGAGGACCCGACCCCGCGGGCGCTCGCCGCCTACACCGCGGATAGCGCGGCGTGCGCCACGCGCACACCTCACGGCGCGCGTCCCCAGACCATCGAGGAGTTGCAGATCGTCGCCGCGGGGTACTCGCGTCAGCTGCTCCGCTTCCACGGGCCCCTGCTGCGCCTCTTGAGTGCGCTCGGCGTGTTGAGGCCTGCCCCGGTCTGGCTCCGGGATCACGGGAAGGCCGTGATGTTCTCGCTCGGGGGCCTGTCGGTCTCGACGGTCGGCTACGCCGAGTGTGACATCGCGCTGACCTCGGACGCGTTCGCGTACGCCTTGCAGCACATGTGGGGCGGGATGACGCTGATCATCAGCGGCCGCTTCGAGGTGCCCTCGGGCGGCAACGTCGACACGGGTGGGCCACCGCAGCGATTCAAGCGCTACATCCAATTCGCGGACGATGTGAATCACGGCTGGCCGCTGCGCAACGAAATCATGTTCCGCATCCGCAACCGGCTCCCCGGCATCGAGCGCATCCCGTGGGCGGTCCGCCACACGCCCGATGCCGACCGTCCGCCGGTGTAGCGACACGCCCGGCCCGCCCGAGCAGGAACAGGCGCCCGGCCTATACTCGACGCGATGGAAGCCACCCTGCCGACCGCTGCGCTGGCGCGCTTCGTCGCGACCTCCACCGTGCCCGCGCGCACGCGTGAGACCACTCGCCGCTACCTCCTCGACTGGCTCGGGTCCACCCTCGCAGGCGGTCCGCTCGAGCCGCCCACCCTCCTCCGGGGGGTCGTCGACAGCCTCGGCGGTACGCCCCAGGCCACAGTGCTTGCCACCGGCCGGCGTACGTCCGCGCCGCTGGCCGCGCTGGCGAATGCGGCCGCCGCGCACGTCCTCGAGCTGGACGACCTCGACCGCGCCTCGATCACACACCCTGGCGCACCGGTGATCGCGGCCGCACTGGCGGTCGCCGAGCGCGATGGGTGCGACGCCACGGCCCTCCTCGAGGCCATCGCCGTGGGCTACGAGGTCTGCGCGCGCGTCGGGGGGGCCCTCGGCCCCTCCCACTACGAGCACTGGCACACCACCGGGACGGCGGGCACGCTCGGTGCCGCGGCCGCTGCCGCACGCCTCGCGGGCCTGTCGCCCGAGGCGACACTGGCCGCCCTCGGGAGCGCCGGTACGATGGCCGCCGGCCTCTGGGAGTTCCTCGCAGACGGCGCCATGTCGAAGCAGCTCCACCCGGGCAAGGCGTCCCACGACGGCATCCTGGCGACGCTGCTCGCCGGCGCGGGCTTCACAAGCGCGTCCCGCATCCTCGAGGGGCCGCGCGGGATGCTCGCTGCGATGTCGGCCGCAGCCGACCCCACCCGCCTCACCGCGGGACTCGGGTCGCTCGCTGAGGGCGCTCCGTGGCGCGTCGAGGGCGTCTCGTTCAAGGTCCACGCCTCCTGCCGCCACACGCACCCGGCCGTCGACGCCGCCCTGCGCCTCCGGGCCGATGGCCTGGACCCCGCGGACATCGAGTCGGTGCACGTGCGCATCTACGCCCAGGGCCTGGCCCTCCTCGAGGGCGTCGAGCCCACCACGCCCTACGCGGCGAAGTTCTCGCTGCCGTTCTGCATCGCCACGGCGCTGCGCCAGGGCGACCTCGCCCCGGCCCGCTTCACAGACCGAACCGTCCAGGACAGCGAAACGCTCGCTCTCGCGGCGCGCGTCAGCTTTGCGCCGGATCCACAGCTGGATGCGCTCTACCCGGCTCGGTGGCCGAGCATCGTCACCATCCGCACGCGCACCGGCGCCACCCTCGAGGCGCGTGTCGATCACCCCGACGGCGACCCGGAAGCGCCCCTCACCGATGCGCAGCTCGCGGCCAAGTTCCGCGCGCTCCTGACGGAGCGCCCCGACCTCGATGCGGCGGGCATCGCCGAGCTCATCCTCCACGGACAGCCTCCGCCGTCCGCCACCACGATCATCCGCGCGGTCGCGACGGGCACTCGGAAGCCCGTACCCGCTGGAGAGGGATCCCGATGACAGCCAGCCGAGACCTGCGGGAGACAATGCGCGTCACCGCCGAGGATCTCATCGGTCACTGCGACCCGGCCCAGCTCCCGTTCGAGACCACCGACGAGCTGGTGGCACTCGACGCGGTGTTCGGACAGGAGCGCGCCGTTCGCGCCATCGAGTTCGCCCTCGGGATGCGCGACTCTCACTACCACCTGTACGTCTCCGGCGTGGAGGGCTACGGCAAGACGGCCATCGTCGAGGGGTTCCTCCGCCGCCAGGCGGCACAGATGCCGGC
>CADEHD010000241.1 GCA_902827055.1 uncultured Chloroflexota bacterium
GCGCTACCTCGACATCTACGAGGAGATCCACGCGCGGCCGCGCGAGGCGTGACCCCCGCGATGCGCGCCCCGGCAGGGCGCCCACGCCTTAGTCGGCGCCGCGTCATCACTCAGCAATCCGGGGTGAGGAAGATGACCGCGAGCGGCGGCAGGCGCAGCGCGAGCGACTGCGCATGCCCGTGCGATGGCACCGCGTCGGTGGCGAGCGGCGCCCCCGAGTGCGAGGGAGTGGAGTGCACCCCGGACCCGCCGAACTCGATGGCGTCGCTGTTCAGGAGCTCCACCCATGTCCCGGCATGCGGCACGCCGACGCGATAGTCCTCACGGATCACGGGCGTGGCGTTCACGATTACGAGCACCACCGCATCGCCGCCGTGGCGGGTGAACGCGAGCACGGAGTTGGGGGCGTCATCGGCGACGACCCACTCGAAGCCACTCGGGTCGCAGTCACGCGCGTGGAGCGCCGGGTGCGCGCTGTACAACTCGTTGAGCGCGGTCAGCCACCGCTCGACGCCCGCGTGGTCGTCCTGCTCGAGGAGCGACCAGTCGAGCATCGCCTCGTGGCTCCACTCGACGGTCGGGGCGATCTCAGTGCCCATGAACACGAGCTTCTTCCCGGGCGTCCCGAACTGGTACCCGAGCAGCGCACGCAGCTGGGCGAAGCGCTGCCAGCGGTCGCCGGGCAGGCGGGCGAGCAGGGAGCGCTTCCCGTGCACCACCTCATCGTGCGAGAGCGGCAGCACGAAGTTCTCGGTGTTCGCGTAGTGCGTGCGGAACGTGAGCTCGCGATGGTGGTGCGATCGATAGAGGGGGTCACGCTCGAAGTAGGACAGGGTGTCGTGCATCCACCCCATGTCCCACTTGAGGCCGAACCCCAGCCCGCCGTCAGCGGTGGGACGCGACACCATCGGCCAGGCCGTCGACTCCTCGGCGTAGGTCTGCACGTCGGGGAAGCGGGCGTAGACCGCCTCGTTCAGGTCGCGCAGCAGGTGGATCGCGCCCAGGTTCTCGCGCCCGCCGGACTCGTTGGGAAGCCACTCACCCTCGCGTCGGGAGTAGTCGAGGTAGAGCATCGAGGCGACGGCGTCCACGCGCAGGCCATCGACGTGGTAGCGATCGAGCCAGAAGCAGGCGCTGGAGATCAGGAACGAGCGCACCTCGTGGCGGTCGTAGTTGAAGATCAGGGTGTCCCAGTCGGGATGCCGCCCGCGTCGAGGGTCGGCGTGCTCGTAGAGGTGTGTGCCGTCGAACCGCCCGAGTCCGTGGGGGTCATCGGGGAAGTGCGCCGGTGTCCAGTCGAGAATCACGCCGATGCCGTGCTGATGCAGCGTGTCGATGAGGAACATCAGGTCCTGGGGGCTCCCGTACCGGGCGGTCGGCGCGAAGTAGCCGGTGGTCTGGTAGCCCCACGACCCGTAGAACGGGTGCTCCATGACGGGCAGCAGCTCGACGTGGGTGAACCCGAGGCGCTGCGCGTGGCGCGCGAGCGGCTGCGCCAGCGCTCGGTACTCCGCCGGCGAGCGCCAGGAGCCGAGGTGCACCTCGTAGATCGAGATCGGGGCGTCCAGGGCACTACGCGCGGCGCGGCGCGCCATCCACGCCTCGTCCTGCCACGCGTACGAGAGGTCAGCGATGACCGAGGCGGTGGCGGGCGGAGTCTCGGCGGCGAACGCCAGCGGGTCGAGCTTGTCCGGAACGGGATTGCCCTCGGCGTCAAGCAGTCGGTACTTGTACCGATCGCCCGCGCGGGCAGCCTCGACTCGACCGGACCACACGCCGGACTCGCTGGGCGCGAGCTGGTGGTCGCCCCCGCCCCACGCATCGAAGTCGCCGATCACCTGGACGGATCGCGCGGTAGGCGCCCACACGGCAAAGTGAGTGCCATCGGGATCGACGTGGGCACCGAGCGCATCGTAGAGCGCGTTGTGGCGGCCCTCGTTGAACAGCCAGAGGTCAAGATCACCGGGCGGGTTCATCCTCGGATTCTCCCATCTCTCGAGGGGGCGCAGCGATCAGGACTTCCTCGATGACCCATAACGCACCCGACGAGGCGCGCGCCGACCTGGCCGCGCTGGCCGCAGCGTACGGGGTGGCGACCGGGTACCACGACGCCCTGGGCGCCCCACGCGCCATCGAGGCCGACGTGTTGCGCGCCATCCTCGAGGCGCTGGGCGCGACCGGCGACCCCGCGCACGCGCTGGCTGCTATCGAGCGCGCGCGCTGGGCACAGCTCGTGGAGCCGGTGACGGTGGCGTGGGACGGCGTCGGTGCGCTCCGCCTCCAGCTGCCCGCCCGCCTCCGTGCCGCGCGGATCGAGGTGGAGCTGACCAGCGAGGAGGGCGACGACCCCGACTCGGGGGGCGCGCACGGCCCGCCGCTCGTGCTCGGCTGGCGACTCGGGGAGGCGGCGATCGTCGCGCGCGGGGGCACCGAGGGGGACGAGCGCGTCGTGCGTCGCCTGCGCCTGCCTGCCCTCGAAGCGGGCTACTACCGGGCGCGCGTGCGGGTGCACGCGGCGAAGCTCGTACTCGAGGGGGAGTCGTTGGTCATCGCGGCGCCGCGCGTTGCCTACCACCCGGCGAGCGCGGAGCGCGCGTTCGGGGTGCTGGCGCCGACCTACTCCCTGCACTCGGCGGCCAGCCGCGGGATCGGGACGGTCGGCGACCTCCGGCGTCTCCTCGAGTGGTCGCGCGGCCTCGGCGCGCGCACGGTGGGGACGCTGCCGCTGCTCGCCACGTTCCACGACGATCCGGCGGGTGTCAGCCCCTACTCACCCGTGAGCCGGCTCGCGTGGGACGAGCTCTTCCTGGACCTGGATGCCCTCCCCGAGAGCGGGGCGCCCCGCGTGGCAGCGGCCCTGGCCGATGCCGCCGAGGCCATCGAGGCAGCGCGCGCCTCGACGGCGGTCGACTACGCGGCCGTCGACCGCGCGCTCATGCCGGTACTGGCGGCGGCGGCCGAGGCGGCCGAGGGCAGCGGCCGCGCCGCGCTCGAACGGTTCAGCGCGGCCCACCCGGAGATCGAGGCGTACGCCCGGTTCCGCGGCGCGCGGCCCCGCCTCGGTCGGGACTGGCGCCGCTGGCCTGCGGCGGCGCGCGCTGGCACGCTCGAGGATGGCGCGGTCGACCCCGAGGTGTACCGCGTGCACCGGTACGCGCAGTACGCCCTCAACGGGCAGCTGCGGGCCCTCGCGGACAGCGCGCGCGCCGAGGGCGGACGTGGCGTCTACGTCGACCTCCCGCTGGGCACGCACCGCGAGGGATTCGACGCCTGGCGCTATCGCCACGCGTTCGTCGCGGGCCTCGACACCGGCGCGCCGCCGGACCGGATCTTCAGCGCCGGCCAGAACTGGCAGTTCGCGCCCACGGATCCGGGTGAGGCGCGCCGCTCCGGGTACGCGTACTTCCGCGCCAGCGTGCGCGCGCATCTGCGCTT
>CADEHD010000242.1 GCA_902827055.1 uncultured Chloroflexota bacterium
CCCGATACGAGGAGCGCACGAACCGCCCCTCCCGACGTCGCGAAGAAGGACCGGCGCAGCATTCGTGTACTCCTCATTCAGACCGCCGCCCCGCGAGGGGACGAACGGCTCCACCCTGTGTAAACGCCATCCCGCCGCGTCAGGTTCCCGCTGGGCGAAAGCTGATTCCGCCCGTACGCTGTCGCCCTCGGACTAGCGACTGCTTATGAACGGGGCTCGGATGGCGCACATCGCGGAGGCGGACCGGCGTCGCGCCGAATCGCTCCCCGCCGCCATCGTCCTCGTGGCCCTGAGCGCCCTCGCACCGCTCACGGTCGACATGTTCCTGCCGTCGCTCCCCACCATGACCGAGGAGTTCGGCGCCACGCGCTCGACGATGCAGCTCGCCGTGCTGCTGTTCATCCTCGCGTTCGCGTCGTCGCAGCTGGTATACGGCCCCCTCTCCGACCGCGCCGGCCGCCGCCCCGCGCTGCTCGCTGGACTCGCGCTGTTCGTCGCCGGCGGCCTCATCGCCCTGGCGGCTCGGACGCCCGAGGTCCTCATCGCAGGGCGCGTGGTCCAGGGGCTCGGAGGCGGCGCCGGCCCCGCCCTTGCCCAGGCGATGGTCCTCGACGTCTACGGTCGCGAGCGCGCCGCGCGCGTGCTGGCCTACATGGCGGTCGCGCTGCCTCTGGCGCCCGCGATCGCGCCGATCTTCGGCGGCTTCCTCCACGACATCGCGGGGTGGCAGTCCGTGTTCGTGACGCTCTCTGTGCTCGGCGTGGTCCTCGCGGGCGCGTACCTCGCGCTGCTCCCGGAGACCAATCCGGCCGCTCGCCGGGCCGCGCGCGGCAACACGAGCGTCCTGCGCGATTACGTCACAGCCCTCTCGAGCCCGACCTTCGTGACCTACGCGGTCGTCATGGGCCTGATGTTCACCGGCCAGTTGCTGTTCATCTCCACCTCAGCGTTCGTGCTGATCGAGGAGGTTGGGCTGGGGGAGCAGGCGTACGGCTTCTCGTTCGCCTTCGTGGCCGCGGGCATCATGGTCGGCGCGTGGCTGTCGAGTCGACTCGTGACGCGGCTGGCAGCGCGGCACACCGTGCTGCTCGGTGCCACCGCCGCTACGAGCGCCGCCGCCGTCATGTTCGTCCTCACGTGGTTCTTCCTGCCGACGGTGCCGGGGCTCCTCGTGCCGATGTTCTTCGTCGGGATGGGGCTGGGGGTCACGCGCCCGGCCGCCGTGGCGGCAGCGATGGTCGAGTTTCCCCAGATGGCAGGCCTCGCCTCGGCGGTGCTGGGGTTCACCCAGATGCTCGTCGCCTCCGGTGCGAACATTGTCTACGGACGGCTGACCGAGCCCAGCTCGGTCGCCCTCGCCGGTGGCGTCGCGGCCGCGATGGTCGCCGGGTTGCTTGCCGTCCTCCTGCTCCAGCTGACGCCGGTACACACGCCCGGGCTGGCGCATCCGCTCCCGACGAGGCCCGCACCAGCGCTCGACGAGGAGGCGCCACCCGCACCAAACCCGGGGGAGTCGGCCGCCGAGGTGGGCACGCGCGCCCTCGCTCGCCGCAACGACACGCGCGTACGCCGTCAACGCCCGAGCCGCCGCGCCGTCCGCGGTGCGAACGGGGACATCGCGCTCCTCGTCGACGACCTGACGGCGGACGCGGACCTCGAGGCCGACCGTGGCGCCTCGCGAGGCGCCGACGCGGACGACGATCGCGATGAGCAGCGCCTCGCGAGGCCGGGCGCGGCGCTGCTCATCGCGATCGTCTCGATCTTGCTCGGGATCCGGCTACTGCTGCGATACGGGCGCGGCCGACGCATCGGACGCGACTGACGAACCCGACGAGCCTGACCGCGGCTCAGTTCAGCGCCACGTCCGGCGGGTAGTGCGCGAACAGCGCCAGTCGCCCACTCTGGCGACGCAGCACGCGCTGCCACAGGCGGTCGGGGTCGGGGTCGAAGGCATCACCCGGCACCGCATCCACGACGAACCACGACTCGCCGAGGAGTTCGCCCTCCAGCTGGCCGCCCGCCCAGCCGGCGTGCCCGGAGAAGATGCGTACCGCCTCCAGGTTCGTGACCGCTGAGGGCTCCACGGCGAGGTCCAGCAACCCCACGTTGGCGAGCACCGGCTCCCAGCCGGCGGGCGCCGCTGCCGTCGCGCCAACGCGTGCGAGCGCCAGCGCGCGATCGCGCTGGACCGGGCCGCCGAGGAACACCGACGGCGGGGCGCTCACGCTGGCGGCCCACGCCGGCAGCGGCTCCGCGACGGCGATCGGCAGCGGCCTGTTCAGCACCAGCCCGAAGGCGCCCTCGGGCGAGTGCGCGCACATGAGGACAACCGTCCGATGAAAGCTGGGATCAGTCAGCAACGGACTGGCGACCAGCAGCCGCCCCGCCAGTGCATCCAGACGCAGGTCCATCACGCTCGTGTCCCGTCGGGGCGCTCGCGGGACTCGTGGCCCCGCCCACCACTCAGATACGCCGTTCGAGGGATCATCGCAAGCACTCGGTGGCATCCGCCCGAGGTGCCGCCCGAAGCGCCACGACGCGCTAGATGATCCGCCGCACGCGCGCCTCGCGGATCGCGGCGTGGCGACCCGAGGCCTCGAGCTTCCCATAGAGCCGATGCGCGTGCGTCTGCACGGTGCGCCAGCCCACACCGAGGCGGTCGCCGATCTGCCGGTACGTCAGCCCCGCCTCGAGGCCGACCAGCACCTCGACCTCCCGCGGCGTCAGCCGCGTCGAGGGACCGCCCCCTCGCTCGAGGATCCGCTCGACCTGCGCGGCGGCCAGCGCCGCCGGCACCCCCGCCCGCTCGAGGATTGCGCGACTCGCCTCGGGTGCCGCCGGCTCAGCACCGACGTGCGCCACCGGACGCAGCGCCTCCAGCTGGACCGCGGCCAGTGCCGCCTCCAGCGGTGCCCCTCGGCGCTCGGCCTCGGCGACCGCGGCGCGGAGGTGGCGTACCGCCTCCTGCACGTCGCCCCCGCGGAGGGCGAGCAGGCCGCGCACCCGCGCCACGCTCGCGGGCCACTCGAGGGAGGTCACGAGGCGCTCGGGGAGCGCATCGACGTACGCCTGCCAGGTCCGCGCCTCCGCCCGCGTCCCTCCGACGGCGACCGCCTCGCCGCCCGCGATCACAGCCGGCAGCGAGACCAGCGTCACGATGCTCGGCGGCGCCAACCCCACCAGGTCGAGGCCCGCGTGCGCGGCGACGTGGGCGCGGAACGCAGGCGCACCATCGCGGAACCCGGGACTCATCATTGCCGTGCGCGCATCGAGATCGGCGAGTACGTCCTCGGCGGTGGCCGGGTCGCCGCGCAGCACCGCGTCGCGGAGCGCCAGCAGGTCGAGGCGCCACGCCGCGTACTGGTTTCCGAGGGCGGGGCGCGCCTCCAGCGGGCGCCCCGCAGTGGTCGCGGCCACG
>CADEHD010000243.1 GCA_902827055.1 uncultured Chloroflexota bacterium
GGTGGCCGGCGGCGCGCGATGCGCGCTCGGGCCCTACGTGATCCCCAACCGGCGTGTCGTGGGGCTGGACGTGGTGCTGAACCGGCCGAAGACGGCCGCGTACCGCGCGCCGGGTGCGCCGGCCGGCGAATTCCCCGTCGAGTCGATCCTCGACGAGCTGGCCGAGCAGCTGGACATGGACCCGATGGAGCTGCGGCTGCGGAACTGCACGAGCCAGGGCATGCCGCGCTCGGACGGCGCGGTCCAGGGCAACATCGGTGCGCGCGAGGTGATGCAGGCCGTCATGTCGCACCCGCACTACCGCTCCGAGACCGTGGGCGCCGACATCGGGCGGGGCGTCGCGATGGGGTTCTGGCAGAACGGCGGTGGAGAGTCCTCGGCGTACGCGATGGTGCACGCGGATGGCCGCGTGCCCCTCGTGACCGGCTCGGTGGACATCGGCGGGCAGCGTGCCGCCCTCGCGATGCAGTTCGCGGAGGCGATGGGCATCGCCTACGAGGACATCAACTCGCTGGTCGGCGACACGGACACGATCGGGTTCACCGGCAACACCGGCGGGAGCCGGACCACCTTCGCGACCGGATGGGCGGTCTACCAGGCCGCGATGGATATCCGCCAGCAGCTCGAGGAGCGCGTGGCGAGGATCTGGGAGTGCACCGCGGACGAAGTCACGTACGAGCCCGGGGACGCCTCGCTCCACGGCCCGGCCGGCCAGGTGATGACGTTCAAGGAGGCCGCACGCCGGCTTCCGGGCACGGGCGGCATGATCCAGGGCCAGGCCGACATCGTGAGCACGAACGTCGGCAAGGTCGGGGCGTGCTTCGGCGCGCACATCGCCGACGTGCACGTCGACCGTGAGACGGGGAAGGTCACCGTCCTGCGGTACACCGCGATCCAGGACGTCGGGACGGCGATCCACCCGGCGTACGTCGAGGGCCAGATCCAGGGCGGTGCCGTGCAGGGGATCGGCATGGCGCTGAACGAGGAGTACGTGTACGACGCGGACGGGCGCATGCTGAACTCGTCCTTCCTCGACTACCGCATGCCCGTCGCGAACGACCTGCCGATGATCGACACGGTGCTCGTCGAGGTGCCGAACCCGGGCCACCCGTACGGGGTGCGCGGCGTGGGCGAGGTGCCGATCATCCCGCCGCTGGGCGCGATCGCGAACGCGATCCACGACGCCATCGGGATCCGCGCCACGCGCCTGCCCGCCACGCCCCGACTGATCCTCGAGGCGCTGGACGAGCAGCAGCGCGTCGGCAGCTAAGCCAAGCGGGACCCACGATGCCCACCGTCCACGTGCCCTCCTCGTTGCGCGCGCTCACCGACGGGCGGGCGCGATTCGACGTCGAGGGGGGCACGATCGGCCAGGTGTTCGCGGCCGTCGCCCGCGAGTGCCCCGAGCTGGTGGCGCGGATCATCGACGACGGCGCGATCCGCGAGGACATGGCGATCGCCATCGACGGGTCAATCCTCGAGGGTGGCGAGCTGCTGCAGGAGGTCGCGGCGCACGCCGAGATCTACCTCGTGCCGCCCATTGGCGGCGGTGCGGACTCCCGCGACGCGCCGTCGAAGCGCAGCCGTTCGAGTCTCGGGCGTGGCGTGTACAACGGATGGCTATCCGGCTGACGATCAAGGGCGGAGCGCGCCCGGCGGCCCCCGCCGCCTGCCGTCTGTCAGGTATTTCTCAGAATAACCCGTCACAATCCGGCCCCATGCGACGCCAGACGCACCAGAACACGTCCTGTGCACAAACTGTCAAAAGATCACGAGCCGGGACACGGCTCCGAGCGGTCATGTGTGCATCATCGGTCGCGGCGAACCTCGAGGGCGCCACGACGCCAGAGCGGAGTGTCAGCGTGAGCCGACCGTCCTATGAGCTGGTCCTGTCCTCGATTGAGCGCGAGTGGCGCTCGTCGGCTGACGTCGCGACGACCGTCGGGTGTTCCGAGTGGGCCGCTGCCCGTGCGCTGCAGCAGCTGCGCGAGCGCGGGTACGCCGAACTCGTCCGCGACCACGAGCACCGCCTCGTCTGGCGGCGCGCTCGCATCGACGCGGTGGCCTAGCGCCATCGTCGCGGATCCGCGGCGCCAGCACTGACGACCGCACACCACCCCCCGCTCCCGCCCTCGCTCCGCTAGCCTCGCGCTACATCGAGCGCCGCGCCCCGCGGCCACACTGAGGAGGCGGACCGGATGACCACCCAACCGCGCAAGACCTACGCCGAGCGCAAGGCCCAGGCCGAGGCGTTCCTGCGCGCGCACACCCTCGGGATCTTCGCGACCGGACGAAAGAGCGGCGGGCCGCAGCAGTCGATCCTGCGCTACTCGTACGCCGCGAACGGCGACATCGTCATCGCCTCCGCCGACTCGGCCGCGAAGGTGAAGAACGCCCGCAAGAACCCCAACGTCTCACTCGCCGTCGCGGACGGTCCGACGTGCGTCGTGGTCTACGGCAGCGCCCGCCTGCTCCAGGGCGCCGAGGCCGAGGCGTACCTCGGGGAGGCGCCGGGGAACGGCAGCCAGCCCGGCACGCCGACGTTGATCGTGTTCACACCGGACGAGTGGCGCTGGGCGCGCCTCGACGGCTAGCGCTGCACGGCGACGCCTTCCGCCTCCGGTAGCGCAACCGCCTCGGGAGGCGTCCCGAGCGCGGGGTCGCGCAGCTCCCGGCGCGTAATCGCGATGCCGACCGTGAACACCGCGCACGCCACCCCGCCCCACAGCACCGCGGCTGGCGCACCGAACGAGGCGGCGACCGCCCCGCTCAGCGTGAAGCCGAGCGGCGGGGCGCCGCCTGCCAGCATGCTGCGGAACGCCTCGACGCGCCCGCGCAGGGCGTCCGGGGAGATCGCCAGGATCGCGCTGTTGCGCGGGATCATCTGGATCGAGTTGGTGGCGCCCAGCAGCGCAGAGGCCAGCGCGGCGAGCCAGAACGAGGGCGCCACGGCCAGCATCACGAGGGAGGCGCTGTACCCCAGCACCCCTCCGACGGTAAAGAGCCCCTTGTAGCGCATGTCCCCAAGGGACATGATCCACGCCGCGCCCACGAGACTCCCGACGCCCGGCGCGGCGCTCAGCACTCCGTACGCCGCCGGGCCGACGCCAAGCGACTCGGTGAAGAGCGGGAGCAGCGCTCGGTAGCTGCCGAGGAGCGTCGCGCCCACATCGAGGGCGAGCAGCGAGAGGATCGCGGGCCGCGAGCGCACGAAGCGCATGCCCTCGAGGAAGCTCTGCCACGGCCCCTCGCGGCTCGTCACCGGGGTCGTGGGCACCCTGATGCCGAGGATGGCCGCCATCGCGAGCACGTAGATCGCGCCGTTGACCGCGTACGTCGGACCCAGCCCCGCAGCGCCGATCGCCACTCCGCCCAGCGCCGGCCCCACGATCTGGGAGATCTGCTGGATCGTGG
>CADEHD010000244.1 GCA_902827055.1 uncultured Chloroflexota bacterium
TCCCCCGGCGCCTCCAACGGTCGTGTGGCGCTCAGCGCGCCGGACCCAGCTCGGGCGAGCACGTCGGGGCCTCGAGGTGACATAGGGCCGCAGGCAGTGCTGAGGGCCAGCGCCCGCGACCCTCCGACGATCCTCGCGGCACGCGCTCGCCGCGCCGCCGCCCGGCCATCCGAGGCGCCCTGGTCGACTGCGTCGCCGAGCCCACCGCACCGTCCCCGCTCGCGTCGCCGCGGGGCGCCACTCAGGCGTTGACACATACCCGCCCGGGGTATATTTTCCCATACCAGTAGGGGGTACCCGTACACCGATTCGGAGGGAACCATGACCACACTACGCGGTGAGTTGCGCTGCTTCTCCTGCTCTCGCTACCTCGGGGATTTCGAGTCGCACCCGGACCGCCACGGCAAGGACGACCTGCACCTGCTGCAGCCGGAATCCGGACGCCGGACGTTCGAGGCCGTGGCCACCGAGCGCGGACTGCGCTGCTCGGTGTGCGGGGGCCGAGTCGTGTTCGACCAGCTCGAGCGGATCGCCGCGTAGGCTGGGTTCGCCAGACCTCGGCAGCCGTTACGTCGCCAGAGCCGCCCTCGAGGGCGGCTCTTCCGTTCGGCGGGGCGGCCTCAGTCAGGCCACGCCGAGGCCATCGAGGGCGCGCCGCACCACCTCGCCGTGGCCCTCCGCCCGGGCGCGCTTCCAGACCTTGAGCAGCGTGCCGTCGCCCCCAATGATGAAGGTGGAGCGTGTCATCCCAATCGAGGTGCGCCCGTAGAGCACCTTCTCGCCCCACGCGCCGTACTCAGAGGCGACCTGGCCGCCCGCATCAACGAGGAGCGGGAACGGCAGGTCGAACTGGGCGCGGAACTTCTGATGAGACGCCGCGGAGTCGGTGGAGACGCCCAGCACCTCGACCCCGCGCGAGGCGAGATCGGCGTACTCGTCTCGGAACGAGCAGGCCTCCTTGGTGCAGCCCGGCGTGTTGTCGCGTGGATAGAAATAGAGGACAACGACGCGTCCGCGGTAGTCGGCGAGCCGGTGCACCGCGCCGTCCTGGTCCGGCAGTGCGAACTCGGGCGCGACATCGCCCGCTTCGAGGGT
This sequence comes from uncultured Chloroflexota bacterium, assembly GCA_902827055.1. Taxonomy (GTDB): domain Bacteria; phylum Chloroflexota; class Dehalococcoidia; order UBA2979; family UBA2979; genus RBC038. The sequence goes on from CADEHD010000244.1 coordinate 1,096, forward strand.
GATCGGCATCGCCGCCTCCTTCAGCGCCGCGACTCGCCCTTGCGCGTCGCCCACGAATCGTACCCCGTCGCGCGCCTCGATCCCGGTTGCTGGACGCGGCGCCTCTGCTACCGTCGGGCGACCCTGCCCTGCGACGCTTGCGGAGATCACCGTGGCCGCTTCCGAGGTTCAACCCACCCACCACACCGTCGCCGTGCGCGGGCTCGCGCTGCACTACCTCGACTGGGGCAACCCGGGTGCGCCACCCCTCGTGCTCATCCACGGGCTGTCGAGCTCGGCTGCGGCGTGGCAGCGCGTCGCCCAGCACTTCGTCCCCGACTTCCACGTGATCGCCCTCGACCAGCGCGGGCACGGCGACTCGCCGTGGGTCGCCCCCGAGGGGTACGACACGGACAGCTATGTCGCCGACCTCGAGGGCTTCGTGGACGCGCTGGGCCTCGAGCGCTTCGTCCTCGTCGGGCACTCGATGGGCGGACACCACACACTCGCGTACAGCGCGCGGCACCCCGAGCGCGTGCGCTGCGCCGTGGTGAACGACATCCCCCCGGCGCTCGATCGGAACGAAGAAGCCACCACGGAGCGCTTCCCCGGCGGGCGGCACCCCGTGTTCGCGAGCATCGAGGCGTGGATGGACGCGGAGCGGCCCACGCAGCCGTTCACCCCCGAGGCGATCCTGCGCTTCAGCGCCGAGACGCGGCTGAAGGCCGTCGAGGGCGGCCTGACGCCCCGCTACGACCCCAACGCCTCGATCCACTGGCGCCCGCTCGACCTCTGGCACGAGGCGCGCACGATCACCCGCCCGGTCCTGCTGCTGCGCGGCGGACGCTCGAGCGTCCTCGACGCGGCGACGCTGCAGCGGATGGACATGGAGATCGAGCCCGCGCGGTCGATCACCCTCGAGAAGTCCGGGCACAACACCTTCTTCGACATGGAGGCCGAGTTCATCCACGTGGTCAGCGACTTCATCGCCGCGCACGCCACCGGGGCCCCCGAAGACGCCGAGGCCACACGTGCGTAACCCCTGTTGGTGAGCAAGAGACTGTGAGCACTCCCTCGGCGGCCCGAACCGGCTCGCGCTGGGGCGCGCTGTCGTATCCGAACTACCGCCGGTTCTGGCTCGCCAACCTCGCGCGGGTGTACGGGCTGCAGTTCCGATTCATCGGCGCCCCCTGGCTGGTTACGGAGCTGACCGACTCCAAGGTGCTGCTCGGCGTCGTGGCGGCCACCACCGCGATCGCGACGATCGTCGTGTCCGCGCCTGCCGGAGTCCTCGCCGACCGCTTCGACAACCGCAAGATCCTCGTCTGGTCGCAGGCCGCGAGCGCCATCTCGGACGTGACGATCGCGGCCCTGGTCCTGACCGGCACCGTCGAGGTGTGGATGGTCGTGGTCTGGGCGGCGTTCGCCGGCGCCCTCGGGTCGCTGGGCAACCCGGCCCTCAACGCCATCCTCCCGCGGCTGATCGAGATGCATGTCGTCGCTTCTGCCGTCGCCGCAACCAGCGCGATCTGGAACTCCGCGCGCATCGTCGGTCCGGCGGCGGCCGGCGTCGTGATCGCGTTCATTGGCACCGGCCAGGCGCTCTTCGCGACGGCTGTCGGATTCGCGCTGTCCACGGTCCTGCTGCTGACACTCAAGCTCTCGGATGCCCCCGCAGGAGGTGCACACCAACGCGGCGGGATGCTCGAGGGCTTTCGTTACGTCATGGGCGACCGCATCTTCTTCGCGACGGTTGGCCTCTCGTTCTTTACGTCGCTCTTCGGCAGCTCCTACATCGTGCTGCTGCCCGTCTTCGCCAACGAGGTGCTCGGCGTCGGATCGATCGGCTTCGGGCAGCTGGAGGTCGCCGCCGGCCTCGGCGCGCTCATCGGCACGGCCGCCATCGTGAAGCTCGGCGGTCAGGCCGGGCGCGGGCAGCTGATGCTGCTGTCGGCGGCGGCGTTCGGCGTCCTGATCGCCGCGTTCGCGGCCAGTCGATCGTTCCCGCTGTCGCTGGCGCTGCTGTTCGCGGCCGGGTTCGCCTCCTCGATCTACCTGAACCTGGGCATGACCACGTTGCAGCTGCTGGTGCCGAACGAGCTGAGGGGTCGGGTTATGGGCGTGTGGAGCCTGACGTGGGTACTGTCATCCCTCGGAGGGCTGCCCGCCGGGCTGGTGGCCGAGTGGCTGGGCGTACAGATCGCCGTTGCGGCCGGGGCACTCTCGGTGACCGCGTTCGCCCTCGTGCTGCTGGCCACAGTGCCGGCGTTACGCAGCTCCACGAGGGCTGCGGCGCGCGCCTGACCGGCTCGCGTCGACCGGTACGTCCGTTAC
>CADEHD010000245.1 GCA_902827055.1 uncultured Chloroflexota bacterium
GGGCGGTGGGAGCGCAAGGCGCCTCGCACCAACCGGCAGTTCCGCCCGAACGTCCACCCCAAGCGCCTGCTCGTCGACGGCGCGCTCAAGCGCATGAACGTCTGCACGCGCTGCATGCGGACCCAGCTCAAGCGGATGGTCGCCGCCTAGCCCCCGCCGATGTTCTCCGCACGACACAGAGGAGGCGCCCGCGAGGGCGCCTCTTTGGTGCTCGATACTCGGTAGTCGGTACTAGACGTGCTTCGAGCCTGCGACGTGTCGCGCTCCCCCTCCGCGAGCGCGGCCGGGCTAGGCGGAGGCGAGGGCGGCGCGCAGCTCGGCGATCGCCTCCGCCGGCGTCTGCGAGGCGTTGAACACCGCCGACCCCGCCACCGCAATGTCCGTGCCCGCAGCGGCGCAGATCGCGACGTTGTGGGCCTTCACCCCGCCGTCCACCTCGATGCGCGTGGCGAGGCCCGCCGCGCCGATGAGCGCGCGGAGCTCGCGCACCTTCTCGAGGAGTTCGGGCATCATCGGCTGGCCGCCCCGGCCAGGCTCGATGAGCATCACCGTGACCTGTTCCAGCTCGCCAAGCAGAGGCGCGACGGCGGCCACCGGCGTCCCGGGTGAGATCGCGATGCCGCGCTCGCAGCCCAGGGCTCGCGTCGCCTCGAGCAGGGCGTGCGGCTCCGGAGCCGCCTCGTGGTGGAAGATCAGGCGCTGGGCGCCCGCCTCCGCGAAGGGCCGCAGCTGCGCCGCCGGGTTCGCCACCATCAGGTGCACCTCGATGGGCAACGCCGTCGTTCGACGGAACACCTCCACGATCGCAGCGCCGAACGTGATCGCCGGCACGAAGTGCCCATCCATGACATCGAGGTGCCAGAGGTCGGCGCCCGCGGCCTCGGCGGCGCGCGCCTGCTCCTCGAGGTGGCCGAAGTCCGCCGTGAGGATCGACGGCGCGATCAGCAGCCCGCGCGACGCCATCGGGCGCTAGCCCCGTTCCGCCTCGAGGCGCCGGGCGGCCGCCTCGCGCGCGCTGGCGACGGCCTCGGGCCCGGTCCCGCCCGCGACGTTGCGCGCCGCGAGCGCGCTGTCGAGGTCGATCGCCAGCACCCCCTCGTCGAACGACGGGTGGGCGGCGCGGTACTCCTCGAGCGTGAGGTCCGCGAGGCTGCGTCCTTCGCGTTCGCAGCGACCGACCAGGGTGCCGACTGCCTCGTGCGCCTCGCGGAAGGGCACGCCGCGCTTTGCGAGGTAGTCCGCGACGTCGGTGGCCAGCGCGAAGTTCGCGACGGCCGCCTCGCGCCCGCGCGCGCCATCGAAGGTGAGCGTGGGCAACATGGCCGCCACCACCTCGAGCGTGAGGAGGAGCGTGTCGACGCTATCGAACAGCGGCTCCTTGTCCTCCTGCATGTCCTTGTTGTAGGCCAGGGGCTGCCCCTTGAGCAGCGTGAGCGCCTGCACCAGGTTGCCGATGACGCGCGCGCTCTTGCCGCGCGCCAGCTCGGCGACGTCGGGGTTCTTCTTCTGCGGCATGATGCTCGACCCCGTGGCGAACGCATCATCGAGGCGGGCGAACGCGAACTCCGCCGAGGTCCAGAGGATGACCTCCTCGGCGAGGCGTGAGAGGTGGACCATCGCGAGCGCCGCGGCGGCATGGAAGTCCACGACGAAGTCGCGGTCCGAGACCGCATCGAGCGAGTTGGCCGTGATCGCGTCGAACCCCAGCTCGCGCGCCACGAAGTCGCGGTCGATGGCGTACGTGACCCCGGCGAGCGCGCCGGCCCCCAGCGGCAGCACGTTCGTGCGCGCGCGCGCCTGCGCGAAGCGCTCAGTGTCGCGAGTCAACATCTCCTCGTAGGCGAGCAGGTGATGCGCCAGCAGGATCGGCTGCGCGCGCTGGAGGTGCGTGTATCCCGGGATCACCGTCGCCGCCTCGCGCCGTGCGAGCTCGATGAGCACGCTGCGGAGGGCGCGCAGGCGGTCGAGGGCGTCGTCGATGGCCTGCCGGGCGAACAGGCGCACGTCCGTCGCCACCTGGTCGTTGCGCGAGCGCGCCGTGTGGAGGCGTCGCGCCGGTTCCCCGAGGAGATCGGCGAGCGCCGCCTCGATGTTGAGGTGGATGTCCTCGCGGTCCACGCGGAACTCGAAGCGTCCCGCATCGATGTCCGCCCGGATCGCCTCCAGCCCGCCCACGATCGCGTCGCAGTCCGGCTGGGAGATGATCCCCGTCGCCGCGAGCATCCGCGCGTGCGCAATGGACCCCGCGATGTCCTCTCGGTAGAGCCGGCGGTCGAACCCGATCGAGGCGTTGAACGCATCGACGAGTTCATGCGTGGGGCGGCTGAACCGCCCGCCCCAGAGCTTGCCCGACGAGGCCTCGATTGGCTCGCTCACTCGTGATCCTGCGGGCGGGCCAGGAAGAGCGGATCCCGAGGATCGCGCAGCAGCTGGGCCTGCGCCTGCACCTCCACGGGGAGGCCCCACAGCTTGATGAAGCCCTGCGCTGCCGACTGGTCGAACTGGTCGCCCGAGCCGTACGTGGCCAGCGCATGGCTGTAGAGGCTGAAGTCGGAGCGCTGACCGGCCGCCACCGCCGTGCCGCGCCAGAGCTTCATGCGCACGTCACCGGTCACGTGCCGCTGCGTCGACTGCACGTAGGAGGCCAGGTCCTGGTGATGCGCGGAGAACCAGAGGCCGTTGTAGATCAGGTCCGCATACTCCTGCGCCACCCGTGCCTTGAATCGCAGCTGCTGCTTCGACAGCGTCAGCGACTCCAAGGCGCGGTGCGCGGCCAGCAGCGTCACGGCCGCCGGCGCCTCGTAGATCTCGCGCGACTTGATTCCCACCAGGCGGTTCTCGATCTGGTCGATCCGGCCGATGCCCTGCCGCCCCGCCATGTCCTGCACCCGGTTCACCAGCTCCACCGACGACATCGCCTCACCATCGAGGGCGACCGGGACGCCGTACTCGAAGGAGATGACCACGTAGTCCGGCTCCGCCGGGGCCTGGTCCAGCGAGCGAGTCCACTCGTAGGCGTCCTCCGGCGGCTCGACCCAGGGATCCTCGAGGATGCCACACTCGACGGCGCGTCCCCAGATGTTCTCGTCGGTGGAGTAGGGCGACTCGACCGTCGCGCGCACCGGGATGCCGTGTTTCGAGGCGTAGGCGATCGCGTCCTCGCGCGTCATCAGGTTCTCGCGCGTCGTCCCCACGATCGCGAGGTCTGGCGCCAGCGCGTGGATCGCCACATCGAGGCGTACCTGGTCATTGCCTTTGCCCGTGCAACCGTGCGCCACCGCTGTCGCGCCTACCTCGCGCGCCTTGTCGACCAGCAGCTTGGCGATGAGCGGTCGGCCCAGCGCCGTCGCGAGGGGATAGCCCTCCTCGTATACCGCGTTGGCGGCGAGC
>CADEHD010000246.1:0-538 GCA_902827055.1 uncultured Chloroflexota bacterium
GCGACGCCGACGGCTACTTCTGGTTCGTCGGCCGCGACGACGATGTCATCAACACCGCCGGCCACCTGGTCGGCCCCTTCGAGGTCGAGAGCGTGCTCATCGAGCACCCCGCGGTCGCCGAGGCGGGGGTCATCGGCAAACCGGACCCCGTCGCGATGGAGATCGTAAAGGCGTTCGTCGCGCTGAACGACGGCTTCGAGTGGTCCGATCAGCTGCGCCGCGAGCTCATTGGCCACGCGCGCGCACGACTCGGCCCCGGCGTCGCGCCCCGGGAGATCGACTGCCTCGACCATCTCCCGAAGACGCGCTCCGGCAAGATCATGCGCCGCCTCCTCAAGGCCCGCGAGCTCGGTCTCCCAGAGGGCGACACCTCTACCCTCGAGGAGGACTAGTCGCTCCTCGCTACCGACGAGGAGCTAAGGAACCACCATGGACCCCGCCGTGCACGCCGCCCTCGAGGCGAACCCGATCGTCGACATCACCGTCACCCGACGCGCGAGCGGCGGCACCCACCGCATGGAGATCTGGGCCCACGCCC
>CADEHD010000246.1:548-3388 GCA_902827055.1 uncultured Chloroflexota bacterium
TCATGGACCTCACCGAACCTTAGCCACCGCCCTACAACTTCGAGGGTAGGTGTGCGAGGAGGCCCCCCCGTGCGAGTCCGCGTGGACCTGAACATCTCGCTCGACGGCTTCGCAACGACGACCGGCGGCACCCCCGAGAATCCGATGGGCGAGGACTGGCTCCGCCTCGTCGGTGCGTACGCGGCGACGAGGACATTCCGTGCGCGTGTGCTGGGTGACACCAGCGGCGCCGGCACGACGGACGTGGACGACGAGTACGCAGCCGCTTACTTCGAGGGCGTCGGCGCCGAGATCATGGGCGCGGGCATGTTCGGCCTCCACCTGCACCCGGGCGACCCGGACTGGCGTGGCTGGTGGGGCCCGAACCCGCCCTTCCACGTGCCAGTGTTCGTCCTCACCCACGAGTCGCGGCCCAGCCTGGAGATGGAGGGCGGCACGACGTTCCACTTCATCTCGGCCACGCCGCAGGAGGCCCTCGCCCGGGCCGCTGCCGAGGCCGGCGATCTCGATGTGCGGGTCGGTGGCGGTGCCACAGTGGCGCGCGAGTACCTGCGTGCGGGCCTCGTCGACCAGCTGCACGTCGCGATTGCCCCGATCATCCTCGGGAGCGGCATCCGCCTCTGGGATGACCTGCGCGGGCTCGAGCGCGGCTATCGGGTGACGACCCAGGCGGCCGCGAGTGGCACCGCCCACGTCACGTTCTCGCGCTGACCGGCCCAGGTGACGCCCTGCGAGGCGTCGCGCTGGTTCGAGGGCCTAGATCGCACGCATCCGGTTGTTGCGCGCGTTGTGCTCCACCTCCGCGAGGCCCAGGCGCTCGAGCAGCGGCGGGACATACATCCCGAACCGGCCTCTGAGCCCCTTCTTCAAGCCGTACCACCCGCCGAGCGGGTTCGACGTCGACCGGCCCCACCCCTCGACGGTGCCGTCCTTCGCGGGCTTGCCCTCGTCGGCGGATCCGAGCTCCATCCAGTCGCCGTGCGCGCGCAGCATCGCGTGCAGGTCGGCGATGCAACGGGCGTCGTACAGGAGCACGGTCTTGCCGACCGTACACACAATCACCTCGACGCCGTCGCGCGTGTCGCGATGCATCGCGTAATCCGAACTGAGCGGTGGCGTCTTCAGCCGCCAGGGGTCATCGGCAGTCCCGGTCCCGCTGCTGATTGGCTCTCCGGTCATTACCCACCTCCCGGACGTCAGCGTAGTCGATGGCCGACAGATTTCGCCCGCCGTGTGCGCGGCGCCCGGGACACCCAGGCACGCCCGCACGCCGCGTCGACCGCCACGGCATCCGAACCTGCGACAATGCCCCCCGCAGATTGCGAGGAGCGTTCCCGTGACCACCACCGACGGCCCTGAGATCCACCGAGGGCTGAACGGCGTCTATTTCGACCGCTCAGGCGTGTCCTTCATCGATGGCCGCGAGGGCACGCTGCTCTACCGCGGCTACTCGATCCACGAGTTGGCCGAACACTCGACGTTCGAGGAGACGGCGTACCTCCTCCTCTATGGCGAGCTCCCCACGGCCGCGGAGCTGGCTGCGTTCGATGCCGACCTCCGCGCCAACCGCGCGATCCCGGACGGCGTCACCGCCGTGATCGACTCCGTGAAGCGCGGCCACCCGATGGAGGTGCTGCGAACGGCCATCTCCGCCCTCGGGGCCTTCGACCCCGAGGTCGCGGACAACTCCGCCGAGGCCACGCGCCGCAAGGGCGTGCGACTCACCGCCCAGGTGTCCACGGTCGTCGCCACCCACCACGCGCTCCGCGAGGGCCGCGCCCCGACGCCACCAGACCCCGCCCTCGGCCACGCCGCGAACTTCCTCGCGATGGTCCTCGGGGAGCCACCCTCCGAGCGCGCCGCGCGCCTGATGGACAAGGACCTGATCCTCCACGCCGAGCACGGCTCGAACGCGTCGTCGTTCACCGCGCGCGTGGTCGCCGGCACCGACGCGAACCTCCACGCGGCCCTCACTGCCGCCGTCGCCGCGCTCAGTGGCCCCGCGCACGGGGGCGCCGCCGAGAATGTGATGCGCATGGCGCAGGCAATCGGCGATCCGGAACGCGCTGCCGACTACGTGAAAGCGCTGCGCGCGAATCGCGAGCCCGTGATGGGCTTCGGCCACCGCGTGTACCGCGCGGAAGACCCCCGCGCGCGCCACCTGCGCGAGGACGTGAAGGCGCTCTCCCTCGAGATGGAGGAGCCGAAGTGGTACGCCATCCTTGAGGCCGTGGTCGACGCGATGAAGCCGTACGCACGCCTCGGCGTCAACGTGAACGTCGACTTCTACGCCGGCGTCATCTACTACCTGCTGGGCATCCCGGAGGACCTGTTCGTACCGATCTTCGCGGTCGGTCGTGTACCCGGATGGACCGTGCAGGTCATCGAGCAGCAGGAGCACAACATCCTGATTCGCCCGCTCACCGCGTACAACGGCCCCCCGCCACGCGCCTACACGCCCATCGCCACCCGCGGCTAGCCTCGATGGTGGGTCCACGCGCGCGCGATGCGCACTACGCCACCTTGCGCGTCGACACCCCGGGCGCCACCGGGCGCTCGGCCATCCCACGACGCCTCCCCCACCCCGGCGCTCGTCCCACCGCGTGATTCACAACCGCCACCCACCACCGATCGAGACGCGAGAGCAGGAATACGAACGGCACGCATCCCGCAACGGACGCCACGATCGCGAACGCCGACGCCGTCGCCGTGGTGCCCCCGGCCTCCCGCGCCACGAGGAAAGCTACGCTCCCCACCGACCCGATCACCGGCACGTTCAAGAGGTAGAGGGGGAACGAAACCTCCCCCAGGAGCCGCGCAACCCGCCCAGTCAGGAACCC
>CADEHD010000247.1 GCA_902827055.1 uncultured Chloroflexota bacterium
GCTGCCGACCTGGCCGACGTGCTCACGACGATCGCGCGCTCGCAGGCGCTCGAGAGCGGCTGGTACTCAGCCCGGCGTCCGATTCAGGCCGCGGTCCTCGGCGTGGTCTCCCTCGGCTGGATCACGTCCGTTGCGCTCGCCATCTGGCGTGTTCCCGAGCGGCGTCGGCGGTACCTTCCCCAGGCGGTCTTCGTGTTTTCGCTGATCTGTTACGCCGCGATTCGGACCGTCTCTTTCCATTACATGGATGCGATTCTCTACAACAATCCGATTCTCGGCGTACGGATCGGGTCGATCGTCGAGTTAGCATGCATTGGACTCGGCATTGGTGCCGCAATGCTGCGATTCGTGGCTCCCGGCCGGAACGCCGTGGCCAGGTCGATGGGGCACGCATCTCCGGGTGCAATCAGCCGCTAACGGAGCGCAATCGCCCTCAACGTTTCTTCACCCCGCGCTGCATACGGTGTCTGCAGCGCGTTTCCGTCGACGGTGGCGCCGGCCTTGAGGAGCGACTCGTTGCCGTTGATTTCGGTGGTAATACCGACAAGGAATCGGCCAGAGGGGCTGCGCGCGAATCTCCGCGCGCTCGCGACTCAGACCGTGCACGATTTCGAGGTCGTGGTCGTCGATGACGCCAGCGACACCTCCGTCCAGCCAATCACGGACGAGTTCGCCGGCAGCATCGACCTGACGCTGCTCACCAGCGAGCGGCAGCGCGGTCCCTCGGCGGCTCGCAACCGAGGCGTGGAGCGGGCGCAGGGGCGGTACGTCGCGTTCATCGATGACGACGTGCGCGCAGTGCCACGCTGGCTCGACGAGCACCTCAAGGTGCAGGGGGCGGCCACTCGCTCGCTGGCCACTATCGGCCCGCTGGCGGCGCCACGAGACTGGCGACCGGAAGCGTGGACCTGGTGGGAAGCGGACACGCTCCAGCGGCAGTATCGGCAGATGGAGCAGGGCGTCGTCAAGGCGACCTGGCGACAGTTCCACACCGGGAATGCTTTCCTCGAGCGGGATGCGATCCGCGACGCCGGCGGGTTCAACGAGGCGCTGCTGCGCGCCGAGGACATCGAGCTGGCTGCGCGGATGTACCAGAATGGCGTGCGCTTCCAGTTCGTGCCGCAGGCCATTGGCTGGCACTATTCCTCGCGATCACGCACGGCGTGGCTGGCCGTCGCGAGGTCGTACGGTCGGTTCGACCGGCAGTTCGACAGCGCGTACCCGAATCTCCGCTGGCTCGAACTGGTGCAAGCAGAGTTGAGCAGGCGGCACCCGCTGCTGCGAGTCTTCCGGCGGCTGACCGCGAATCAGGCCGTGCGGCCCTTGGCGATTAGCTTCGCGGCCAACGCCGGAGCGGTGGCCCATGCGCTCGGGATGCGGAAGGTCACGCGCGGCGCACTCAGCGCGGCGTACGAACTCGAATATCTGGCGGGGCTCGCCGAGGGCGGAACTGCACTCGCCCCTGTGCACGAGCGTCTCTAGCCGTGGCCACGATGGCGACCTCGGCTAACCGCCCGGCGATCAGCCTGGTGATCGAGCAGACGCTCGGGCATCGCACGCACACGCAGAACATCGAGCAGGTGCTCGCCACGCACTCGAATCACGCCCTGCATCGCATCGAGTACGGGGCGGACAGCCGTGTGCCGTGGGCGCTTCGGGCCAGCGCGCTGGCCTGGCGGAAGATCCGAGGCGAGCGCGCCGCCGTCACCTTCTTCCACACGCAGTGTGTCTCCCTGTTCGCGCCGCTCGCGACCTGGGGCCGCCCGTACGTCGTGAGCCTCGACGCGACGCCCATCCAGGTCGACTCGATGGCGCGCTGGTACAACCACGAGCCGGGCTCGCCGCTGGCCGAGCGCGCCAAGCGCGAGTGGTATCGCAGCGTGCTCCTCCGCGCCCGCGCGATCGTGGCGTGGTCCGAGTGGGCAGCCACCTCGATTCGCGAGGACTACGGAGTTCGGGACGTTCCGATCGAGGTGCTGCACCCCGGAGCCCCGGAATCCCTGTTCGCGATTGAGCGAGCGCCGAGCGAGAACCGTAGGCCGACGATCTTGTTCGTCGGAGGGGACTTCGAGCGCAAGGGCGGACCGTCGTTGCTGCGAGCGTTCGAGCCTCTGCGCGACCTCGCCAACCTCGTGATCATGAGCGACGCCTCGATTGAACCGCGGCCGGGTGTCGTGCTCGCCCGCGGGGTGCGCGCCGGCTCCGAGGAGCATCGGCGGATCTTCGCGGAGGCGGACCTGTTCTGCCTGCCAACGCTCGGGGATTGCACGCCTCTCGTCATCGGGGAGGCCATGGCCGCCGGGCTGCCCGTCCTGACGACCCGCATCGGCTCCAACGAGGAGTCGGTGGGCGGTGAGGCAGGAGTCCTCATCGAGCCCGGCGACGACGCGGCGCTGGCTGCGACGCTCGCGACCCTGGTGTCCGACCCGCAGCGGTTGCGCGCGATGGGCGACGCGGCCCGGGCCCGCGCCTCGCGGCTGATGCGCGCCGAGCGCAATGCCGAGCGCATCGTCGCGCTCCTCGCCGGAATCGCCGGGCGAGGTGACGCATGACCACCTGGGTGTGCGTCAGTGCCACCCGCGAGGAGGCCGCGCGGCTGAACGCCGCCGGGCCCCGACGTGACTTCACGGTGCTGGCGGAGCGCCTTGGGGCGACGGTGATCTATCGCGGCGAGGGTTCCTCGCGTGGTCTGGCGGCGCGCCTGCTGGGCCCGCACGTCCGACAGGCGTGGGCCACGGCTCGAGCGGTGACCTCACGTGACCGCGTGTTCGCGGATGGCGAGCACATCGGGATTCCGTTGCTGCTCTTCCTTGCCGTCCAGATGAAGCGCCCCGCCGTCGTGCAGATCGGGCACCTGCCCGGGCGCTGGTGGAAGCTCCGACTGCTCTGGCTTGCAACCCGACTCGGCACGATGGGGACACTGCTCCTGCACAGCCGACGCCAGGAGCAACTGGTGCGGGGCTGGCTGGGCCCAGACTGGCGGGCGCGGCTGATCGAGTACCAGGTGGACACCGAGTTCTGGACGGATGACGGCCGAGCTCCCCAGGCTCGCGTCGTGGCCGTGGGTTCCGAGCAGCGCGACTACGAGGCGCTCCTCGAGGCGGCCGAGGGGCTGCCCGCCTCGGTCCTTATCGCGGCCGGAAGCCTCTGGGCGCGCGAGCTCGCCACGACGGACCGGCGCGTGCCCGCGAACGTCGAGGTGCTGACAGAACCGCTCCCGTTCCGCGACCTGCTCGAGCGCTATCGCGACGCTGCGGTCGTCGTCGTGCCCCTGCAGCCCTCGGAGAACCAGGCCGGCGTCACGACTCTGCTTGAAGCGATGAGCGTCGCGCGGCCGGTCGTCGTGACGGCCACCCGCGGGCAGACCGACGTGGTGGCGGGCCCGCT
>CADEHD010000248.1 GCA_902827055.1 uncultured Chloroflexota bacterium
GCAGGTGATCCAGTTGTCAGCCCGGAGCGGGAGGAACTCGGCCAGCGCCAGCCTTTTCCCGCGATAAAGCACGTCGCACTGGTACTCGGCGATGACTAGGGCGAGGCGTGCGATCTCCGCCGGGAAGTCTCGGATCTCGATGCCGCGGAAGTTCGTTAGGGGAATTACGCTGCGCAGGTCGGGCTCGCCGCGCCGTCTATTGACCTCCGCCTCGACGGCGCGCATTTCCTTGTACGCGATCACGAGGAAGTTGCCGGAACCGCAGGCCGGATCGAACACCCGAATCTTGGCCATGCGCCTGCGCAGGTTGAGCAGTGTGCGGGGATTGTCACCGGCCTCGTCCAGCTTCCCGCGCAGGTCGTCCAGAAATAGCGGATTGAGGACCTTGAGGATGTTCGGGACGCTGGTGTAGTGCATGCCCAGCGCGCCGCGTTCGTCATCGTCCGTGACGGCCTGGATCATCGAGCCGAAGATGTCCGGGTTGATCCTGGTCCAGTCGAGATTGCCGATGTGAATGAGGTACGAGCGCGCGATCTTGCTGAAGCGCGGCGCGTCCATGTTGCCAGAGAAGAGGCCGCCATTGACGTAGGGGAAATCTCTCGACCAGCGCGGTAGCCCCGCGGCCTCGCGTTCCTCGTTCGTTGCGCTCATGGCGCGGAACAGGGTGCTGATGACCTCGTGGGTGTTTGAGGCGTCTGGTGCGCTCATCCGTGCGACGGTGTCGGTGAAGAGGCGCTTGCCGATGAAGATGTCCGTGTCTTCGGCGAAGAAGCAGAAGATCAGCCGCGCCATGAAGTGGTTCATGTCGTGGCGGCGGGCTTCAGTGCCCCATTCGGGGTTGTCCTTCAACAGCTCAACGTAGAGGCGGTTGAGCCGGCTGGTGGCGCGGATATCGAACGAGTTCTCGGCGATCTGCCGAACGGTGGTGATGCCGGCCAATGGCAGGAAGAACCCGAAATGATCCGGGAAGTCCTTGTAGGCGCAGGCTACGGTCTCGCCGGCAACGAGGTCCTCGGCTTCGAAGTCGACGCCGTCTGTGGCCAGGATGAACTTCGCCTTGGCCTTGCCGGTCGCGGGGCTGTCCTTGAGGGCCTTGAGGGCGCTCGTGACCTGGCCCGCATCGCAGGCGAGGATGTGGATGTTGCTGGTCTGGAGAACGCCGCCCAGGTCGGATTTGTTCGAGGCGCCCGCGCGCAGGCGCTTGATGGTGGTTTCCTTGTTGCCGAAGGCTTGAAGGAAGGCGTACGGGAAGTTGACGCGATCGAACGGTTGTTCCGCGAGTTCGGTGATGGCCTGTTCGATTTCAACGGCGTTCAACGGTTCGTCCTCGTCATGGAATCACAGTCCGAACGTGGGAGTCTCGCAGCCATCTCACCTTTCCGGGCCGAGTCGCCCATTCTGACACCCCAGTCTGGCCCATGTTCGACGCGGACGCACCCTGACTTCCTTGGACCGAACATGATCCCTGCCGCGTCCCGCCGCTCTGGGCGAATGGCCGCGCAGCCTTGACGCCCCCGGAGCCTGATCAGCGGGAGCCGACGGTCGGCTTGCACAAGGATCGTCCAAGTAACACAAAGGGAATGACTTATATCTAGCGCGGCTCCTCAAACCGCGTAAACGGCACAGCGTGGAGTTTGAACGGCGGCTTTCGCCTTTTCACCGCGCCCCGCCACAGGAACCGTAGTCGTCGCCGCTGTCGCCGTCGCGCAGTTCGCGACTAGGAGTGTGAGTGCCCGGTCGCGTGTCCCGGCGTGTGCCCGACCAACCGGTTTGGTGCTTGAGGCGCGTGCGCCTGGGCGCCGGCGGCGCGCTGCTCCGCGGTCGCGACGCGTGTCGCCGCCTCGACCACCAACCTCGGCGACTGCGGCATGTGCGCGAGGTCGACAGGGCGACGGTCGCGGCCACTCGACGGCAACTGGCGGATCACCGCTGCCACGTGTCGAGGCTCAATCGTCGGCGCCGGTGCCGCACCCCCATGCGATCGTGGGGCGGTCGCATGCCGACGGAGTTCTGTTTGCACCTCTGGGTGCGCGAGATACACACGCGCGCGTTGGAGTTCGCCGTCGGTGAATCCCCGGTCGGCGGGTGTCCGCGCGATCCCTTCGCTTGATCGGGTCACCCCTGGGGCGACGGCGGCCGAGCCAGGCACCTGGCCCTGCGGCGATGTCATCGTCTCCTGTCGTATATCGGCTGAGCGCTCGAGCGCACTGGACTTCGACGAGTCGCGGCTCAGGGCGCGCGCCAAGCTGGCGCGGTCGTCCGTGAATATCTGCAGGTCGTCCCGTCCACGCGAGCCCGCGACGTAGGCGAACCGTTCGTTCACCAGCTTCTCGCCGGCGCGCTCGCTGTCGAGGTACACGAGGACGCGATCGGCTGTTTGGCCCTGGCCGCTGTAGCTCGTCACCGCATAGCCGTGATCGACGTGCGCGTTGTGGCGCGGGCCGCCCGCGCCGCGATCCAGATTGAACGTCACGATGGCGCCGCGATCCGTGCGAACTTCCACGTCGAGGGCCTTGGTCACCTTCCGAATCGTGCCGAGCTCGCGGTTCTTGATGTGTTGCTCCGGGTACGGGGCCGTGAACTGAAGGCGATCGCCCTTCGCGAACACGCGCTCGGCTTCGCGATACACCATGACGCCCTGCAGGCGGCGCGGGTCGTACGTCACGGCCCGGGCGGCGTCATCCGTCACCGTCACTCGATTCGCGGGCACGTCGACGTGCGTGACCCGCGCATACGCCCCCGCCTCGAATCCGTGGGTCTGACTGGCGCGCCCGTAGCGCACGACGTCCCCGGCGGCGTACTTGCCGGCCCAGCGCCGGTCGGCGCCGGTCAAGTCCTGGCGCGGCACCAGCACGCGGACGCGGTGTTCCGCGGTGGCCACACGGCCGGCCGTCTGCAGCTCGCGGCGAATGACGCCGTTCAACTGTTCGCGGGACTGGTTATCGGGGGACACCACCAGGGTGCCCTTGGAGTGGGCGCGGTACAGGGCCGCGACGGCCTGCATCCGGGCCGAGCCGTCGACGATCTCCTGGACGCGTCCCTGCGCGTCGAGCTGCGCCACCGCCGTGTCGACGTCGCCGCGCGAGAGGCGCTCCACGACCTCTCGCAGCGTCGGATCACGCTGGCGCTTGATCTCGGTAAGCCGCGCCACGGCCAGGCCCGCCTCCTGTAGCTGCTGGTACGGTTTCCCCGCGTCGACCGCCTGGTGTTGGCGCGCGTCGCCGACGAGCAACACACGGTCGTGCGCCTGGGCACGCTGCAGGAAGTCGTGCATTTGTTTGGTACTCGCGAGGCTGGACTCGTCGAGCACGTAGAGTCGTCGCGTCGACGAGGGCTCGGCCGGCG
>CADEHD010000249.1 GCA_902827055.1 uncultured Chloroflexota bacterium
GGAGGCGGTCGCGAGGCTGGACCAGGTGGTCCATCGCCACGTGCTGACGGCCACGATCGTCCGGGTCAAGATCTGGGCTCCGGACGGACGGGTGCTCTACTCGGACGATCCGCGCGTGCTCGGCGCGCAATTCGACCCCGATCACGAACTGACCGATGCGCTCGTGAGCTGGACGACGATGTCCTCGGTCAGCGACCTCGACCGCCCGGAGAACGAGTTCGAGCGCCGCTTCGGCAAGCTGCTGGAGGTCTATCAGCCGCTCCGTACGCCCTCGGGCGCCCCGGTGGTCCTGGAGCTCTATCAGACGTACAACGCGGTCAGCGCGAACCGGACGGCGATCTTCTTCGCGTTCGTCCCGGTCCTCATCGTGGCACTCGCACTGCTGCAGGCGATCCAGGTGCCCCTGGCGTGGTCGATGGCCCGGCGGCTCCAGGCGGGTCAGGCTGCGCGCGAGCTGCTCTTCGAGCGCGCCGTGCAGGCGCAAGACCTGGAGCGGAAGCGCATCGCCCGCGACGTGCACGACGGCGTCGTCCAGGACCTCATTGGCGTCTCGCTGCGTCTCTCGAGCGAGGCACAGGCCGCCGGTCCCGCGCAGCCGGCGGGACGCACCCTCGAAGACGCTGCGCGCGCCGTTCGCGCTGCCGTCCGCGGGCTGCGTGGTTTTCTCGTCGAGATCTACCCGCCCAGCCTGCGCCAGGCGGGCATGGAGGCCGCGCTCGCCGATCTCCTCGAACCCCTGCGCGGACGCGGCCTCGAAGTGACGTTGAGCGTCGCCGCCACTACGGTGATCTCCGACACGACGCAGGCGCTGCTCTACCGCGCCGCCCAGGAGGGCGTACGCAACGCGACGCGTCACGCGAACGCGCACCGGGTGAGCGTCACCCTCGAGGTCAGCGGCGGCCTCGCGCGCCTGACCGTCGCCGACGACGGCACCGGGCGCGTGGCGCCATCGGATGCGACTGGCGATACCGGGCACTTCGGGATGCGGATCCTCGAGGACCTCGCGTCGGAAGGCGGCGGGCACATGTCCTTCGAGTCGGCCCCGGGAAGCGGCTCCACCCTCACGGTGACGCTGCCCGTCCCATGAGCGCACCCATCCGCGTGCTGATCGCCGACGACCACGCGGTCGTGCGCGGGGGGCTCAGCGCCCTGCTCACCGCCGCGGGCTTCGAGGTCGTGGGCGCGGCGGCCGACGGCGCCGACGCCGTGCGACTCGTCGAGGAGCTCGCGCCGGACCTCGTGCTCATGGACCTCTCGATGCCTGTCCTCGACGGCATCGAGGCCACGCGGCAGATCCTGGCGGGCGACAGCCCGTCGCGCATCGTGGCGCTGACGTCCTTCGCCGAGCGGGACCGCGTCCTCGCCGCGATCGGCGCCGGCTGCTGGGGCTACCTCCTGAAGGACAGCGAACCCGACGAACTCATCCGCTCGATCCGCGCCGCGGCCAGTGGCGGCGCGCCCTTCGACCCGCGCGTGGCCGGCGTGCTCCTCGAGGCGCTGGGCACTCCCCCGACCACGGCCGGCCTGACGCCGCGCGAGCGAGAGGTGCTGCAGCTCGTCGCGGGCGGTCGCTCGAACAAGGAGATCGCCCGCGCACTCGGGATCTCCGAAAAGACGGTGAAGGCGCACATGACCAGCATCTTCCACCGACTCGGCGTCGACGACCGCACGCAGGCCGCGCTCTCGGCCCGCGAGCACGGGCTGCCCTAGGCGAAGCGAGGCTCGCCCCCCGACCTCGGACGGGGCCCGAGGCTACTCCGCGCGCTTCACGAAGATCGTGCCTGCCGCGACAGGCCCGTCGATCCGCCGGCTCGACCGGTCGAACTTCAGGCCGTCGACGACGCTCCAGCGCTCGCCGTCGAGCGGCTCGTAGCGCGCGGCCACCGAGGTGTGGTCGAACAGGTACTGCGTATGGTGGATGACCAGCACGCCCTGCGGTCGCAGCCAGCTATCGAGTTCGCGCACCTGGCGCTCGAACTGCTCGAAGGGGTAGATCCGCCGGAGGTCGGTGATGCCGCGGTCTTCCACCTGGTGCGGCGTGCGCTGCAGGACCGCCATGCACAGGATGGCATCGAATGGCGCGCGTCCCGCGATCGTGCGGCTGTCTGACCGCACGAACTCGATCCCAGCATCGACAGTGAGGCTCCGGCACACCGCCAGGCTGTGCGCGTTGATCTCGGCGCCGGTGATGCGGGCTTGCGGAAAGTACGAGCGCAACGTGAGCACCTCCTCCCCCGTCGAACACCCATAGGAGAGCAACCGCAGCGACTCGCGTCCCGCGAGGTAGTCGCGGCAGGCGCCAAAGAGCTCGGGGTATCGGTCGAGCCACGTCAGCGGGGTGGTCTGGTGGATCGCGCCCGGCCGCAGGAGGCGAAGCGCGACGATCGAGCGGTACGAGGGGTCGCGGACGGCCCGCGTCGCGGCGGCTGCAGCTCTCCGGGCGATGCCGCCGAGGCTCGGGGGCAGGGCAGGTCTCCGCTCGCGGGCGTGCGCAGCGCCACTCGATCGGGCGCCGCTGTGTCGAGTGCCACTCTACCGGGACAGGCGGCTGCGAGCTTGGCCCCAGCCCCGGGGCCGGCGCTTCCCCGAGGCGGCCATCGCAGGTCGCGAGGCCGCCTCGGGGGTCCGCGCGTCGCGCTACGCGACCTCAGCCGCCCGGCGCGAGCGCACCGAGCACCTCGACGAGGGACAGTCGCTCGGCCCGACGGCCAACCGAGGTGCGCACGGCCTCGTGGGGCGTGCGGTCGCCGTGGTGGCCGCCGTGATCGTGCGCGCCCGAGGCGTGCTCGTGCGGCTCCCCCGCGAAGGGGCGGTCGTCGGCGGGCTCCACCAGCACCAGCGGGCTGCGCCGCAGGGCCGCGAGGCGCCGCGCTGCGAACGCGAGCGCCTCGTCCTCCGTCATCGGTCCGGGCGTGTGCTCCACGCGCCAGGCGCTGCCGAAGAGCGACGAGCGCATGTTCCAGGTCTCCACGCCCTGTGGGAGGGCGATCGTCAGCAGCCCATCCTCCAGCTCAATCACGATGCCTGCCGACTGCGTCGCATCGCCGTCGTGCACGTACCGGAACGCGACGAGGTCACCGCGTTCGAACCGTACGCTCATGCCAACCCTCCTCGTCTGTACGGCGGCGCCACCCCGTGAGGCGACCCCGTCCCTAGTCGTGAGCGTGGTCGTACCCCTGGTACGGAGTCGGCATGTACGGGAAACTCGCGAGGTGCGGCGCCGCCGGGTCGGGCGCGGTGCCGTCCTGCAGCGCTCCCACGACGGCATCGGGCGTGAACGCGGCGTCGATCAGTGGGTACACCGCCCCGGCCACGGC